>JAFGFZ010000513.1 GCA_016930815.1 Pirellulales bacterium
AACGAGACGGCTCGGGCTCGAACGGCCGGTTCGGTCTCTTGGATCAGATCGACCAGCAGAGGCGTTGACGGCTGTGGTCCGAAAAGCTGCATTAAGTCGAGGGCGCGGACGCGGTCCTCGGCCTTGGCCTGACCATCCCGTGCAATCCGTTCGATCTCGGAATTCCAGGCATTGCCGAGATCCTTGCGGACGGCCGCGATCTGGGATTGGGCCCATGGCGCGTCGAGTTGCGGCTGTCGCAACGCGCGGTCGATCCCTTGACCATATTCGGTCGGTTGCTGGGATCCGGTGCCACGGTAGCGGATCTGATAGATACCGCCGGGCTCCTTGCCACCCCCGGTGCAGAAATAGAGGGTTCCATCCGGCCCGATTGCCAGATCGGTGATGAAGAGGGCATCCCCTTCCAAGAACGGTTCGACCTGTGCCGTGTAACTGGCCCCGTTGGGTTGGAGTCGCACAACATCGATCCGGCCGCGGGCCCGGTCCGCGACGAAGACCGTTCCCCGATATTTGGGAGGATACGTCCCATGATCGTAGGTTTCCACACCGGTGGGAGAGCCGGGTCCCCGCCCCAGAATGGCGGGCAGGCTGTCGATATAGAATTCCGGCCATTTGGCCCAGCCACTTCTCCAGCCGAGCTCCGCCCCCGCAGGCACATGGTTGATCCGAGTCGGTCGATACCATGGGGTGCGGATGTCCCATTCCATGTCGGAATCGTACGTGATGAGTTCGCCATCTGGCAGGAAGGAGAAATCGTAGGCATTCCGGAGTCCACCGGCGAATCGCTCCACCAAGGTCCCGCCCGCATCGGTGCGGATCACGGTTCCTCCTGGAGCTTTAATTCCGACGGCATGGCCATTCGGATCCTCGTATCGCGGTTGAACCAGGTCCCCTTCATAGGGATTCAAATATGGGCTATTCGGGCTTGGTTTGGTATCGACCTGGTTATGTTTGCCGATAATGACATAAATAAAACCATCCCGCCCGAGCCGGATGGCATGCGGTCCGTCCTCGTCGATGGAACCGCTGAACGTGAGGATCGAACGGATCTGGTCTGCCGTACCATCGTGGTCGGTATCTTGTAGTGAATAGAGTCCGCTTCCCTTGGTCCCGATCCCGGTGGCCAGGACCTGTTGGCCCAGGGGCAGGATTCCTTGAACATTTGTCAATTTATCGCAGAACGGGACCATTTCGTCGAGAATCGTGTCGCCATCCGTGTCGCGGAAAAGCAGAAGGGGTCCGTTGTCTTGGGATACCAGCAGATTGCTATGGTGATCGAAAGCCATCGCAATCAAGGATCCGGTTGTTTCATCGTCCAAGACCTGCACTACCTCAAATGCATCATCCACCACGTGCATGGGGGCGCCGAGTTCATCTAGCACAACCTTATTCCCCCACGGCCGAGCGACGCCAAGGGGTCCGTAACTTTTCGCGAATAGCCAATCCGAATCATGAAATGAGGGATCGGTCCAACCATCTTCCGCGTCAATACTGCAGCGCCAGGAGCCGTCGGTTGAATGTTCTGTTAGATCCCCGGATTGGGCTTGAAGAATGACCCGTGCGACCAATCCTGCCGAACCGGCATCCGTATTGATGGCGTGGACGGCGATGGTATTTTTACCAAGGACGAGATGAGGCGCAAGATCGATGGCCACCATATGGTGCCAGTCATCCCCTTGACCGATCTGTTTGCCATTGAAGAACAGCTCATAGCCATTATCCGCGGCAATGTGAATTTCGGCCTGTTTCATTTCTCCAGCAAGAAAAGACTTGCGGAAGAAGCAGTCTCCTTTGGGCACCCGATTTTGCTCGAAAGTCGGCGACCAGATCCACTCGGCGCCGGCGGGATCCATGGTCGGAAGGGATGCCGCGTTGGAGGTGGCGACCGAAGTTTCATTCCCGTCCTCCTGGCTACCGCCCAAGGAAACGGGTCGCTGGGCCCACACGATGGCATCGGACAGGAAAATTAAGGCAACCAGCGACCACGATGCCAAGAACGTCCGAGAAGAGAAACGGGACCACGGCCAGGAGGGGAGTGGGGTCATTGTTGCGGAGCCCTATCGAATCCAAAGAAAGCGGAGTCCGTCCGGGTCGGTTGGCCCGGAGGATCCAGACATACCGGTGGCGGGTGGAAACGATAGCAATCCTGGCCATTTGCGGCAACAGAGGTTCCTCCAATTCATGCCAGTTGGGACATAACGTTTCCGATAGCGATGCATCTTGCGATCCACGGACCGGGCCGGTATATCTTCAAGCATGCATTACCGACGATTCGGCCGTACGGGACTCAAGATGCCCCTCCTCACCTGTGGCGGCATGCGATTCCAGCATCAGTGGAAGGACGTGCCGTTGGACGAGGTGCCTGCGGCGAAGCAGGCGATCCTCGAAGCGACGGTCCGCCGCGCGGTGGGGCTTGGAATCTCGCATATCGAGACTGCGCGGGGCTACGGGTCCTCGGAACGGCAGCTTGGATGCATCTTGCCGTCCTTCCCGCGGGACGAACTGATCATCCAGACGAAAATCGCGCCAACCGCGGACCCTCGAGAATTCCTACGCCATTTTGCCGAGTCACTCGACCGGCTCCAACTGGATCATGTCGATTTGCTCGGTTTGCATGGCATCAATAGCTATGAACTGCTTTGGTGGTCGATCCGGCCGAATGGTTGCCTGGCAGCCGCCCGGGAACTGGTTGCCGAGGGGAAAGTGCGATATGTCGGCTTTTCAACGCACGGTCCACTCGATTTGATCCTGGCGGCAATTCACCACGAGGCGGATGGCGGATTTGACTATGTGAATTTGCACTGGTATTACATTTTCCAAAAAAACTGGCCTGCAATCGAAGCGGCCCGCGGATTGGATCTGGGTGTTTTTATTATTAGCCCCTCGGATAAAGGGGGAATGCTGTATCGGCCCTCAGAGAAATTAGTCGCGCTTTGCCACCCGCTGCACCCCCTGGTTTTCAATGCCCTCTTCTGCCTCGCCCGGCCGGAGATCCATACCATCAGCATCGGGGCGGCCCGGCCAAGTGAGTATGATTTGCCGATCGAAGCGGTTGAATGCCTGGGCCAGGTGGATTCGCTCCTTCCTCCGATTCTGGCCCGGTTGGATCAAGCGATGATCGATTCCGTCGGCGCGGATGTCGCCGGGCGGTTCGAGGAAGGACTTCCCCCATGGGATGCGGTGCCCGGCTATATCAACATTCGGAGTATTCTCTGGTTGCGCCACCTGGCATTGGCATACGACATGATTGAATATGGCAAGATGCGCTATAACCTGCTTGGCCATGGGGGCCATTGGTTTTCCGGCTTGAACGCCGCGCATGCCAACGAATTTGACCTAACTGGCACCTTGAAAGATTCGCCATTCGCCGGCCAAATTCCCCAATGGCTGTCGGAGACGCATCAACTCCTTTACGAAGCCCCGAAGAAACGATTGAGTCAGGAATAAATCCAATGATCCAAGTCGGTATTGTGATGGGCAGTGATAGCGACTGGCCCAAGATTCAAGCGGTTGGAGATGTCCTCAATGCCTTCCAGATCGGCTGGGAAGCCCGGGTCATGAGCGCGCATCGCACACCTCGGACAGTGGCCGAATATGCATCGTCGGCAGTCGAGCGGGGTTTGAAAGTGATCATCGCGGCGGCGGGTGGAGCGGCCCATCTGGCGGGAGTCGTTGCCGCCCATACCACACTCCCCGTCATCGGGATTCCAGTGCCGACCCCGGAATTGGGCGGGCTGGATTCCCTTCTATCGACCGTTCAGATGCCCGGCGATGTCCCGGTGGTGAGTGTTGCCGTGGGGATGGGAGGGCCGCGAAACGCGGGACTTTTCGCTGTCCAGATCCTCGCGACCTGCAATCCAGCACTCATGGCCCAGCTGAATGCATTCAAGATCCAGGTTGCCGAGCAAGTCGTTGATAAAGATGCCGCGCTTCAGGAGATACTCAACCAATGACGACCGGACCTCCTCCAACACTCCGCTGGTCGGGTGGCATCGACGGGCATCTTCGCTTGCTCGATCAGACGCAATTACCGGGTGCGGTCGTTGAACAGGAGTGCCATTGTCCGGAAGATGTCTGGGGGGCAATTCGTGCACTTCAGGTCCGCGGCGCGCCGGCGATCGGAATTGCCGCGGCATATGGCGTGGTGTTGGGGGCGCGACCGTTCCTGGATGGCCATCTCCCTGTGCTCGCTGCTGCGGCTCGCAAGGCCGCGGATCTTCTGGCCACGAGCCGGCCGACCGCGGTCAACCTCTTCTGGGCCCTGGATCGGATGCGGAAGGTTGCCGATATCGCATCCACCAGGATCCAATCCCGCGAACTGGCAGAACGGTTGCTCGCCGAGGCGGAAGCAATCCATAACGAGGACCGACAGCAATGTGCTGCCATGGGTCAACACGGTGCCAAACTCCTGAGCGATCTACCGGATCCGGCGGGCATTCTGACACACTGCAACACGGGCGCGTTGGCGACAGGCGGTGATGGAACGGCCTTGGCGGTTCTCTTTGCTCTCCATGCGGCAGGAAAAGCAATCCGGGTGTATGCCGACGAGACACGCCCCCTCTTGCAGGGCGCTCGGTTGACCGCCTGGGAATTGCTTGGGCGGGGAATCGATGCCACATTGATCTGTGATTCCATGGCCGCCCAACTGATGTACGAGGGCCGGGTGGACGCGGTCGTGGTTGGTGCGGATCGGATTGCCGCCAATGGGGACGTGGCCAATAAAATCGGGACCTATGGTCTGGC
>JAFGFZ010000095.1 GCA_016930815.1 Pirellulales bacterium
CGGGCGAACGGATTGAAAAATGCAGCCAGTTTTAATTTCAACATCGAATAGGACATGACGTGATCATGCATGATTCGGAGCAAATCGCCTAAGTCCAGTGAATTTGGCTAGAGAGAACCGTTCACAACTTTGCCCAACGGGGGTGGGCTGAGCCCAGGATGGAGAGACGGGAGCGTACCGGCTAGCTCGCAATTCTAGATGGGAATCTTCTACTTAAAGTCCTTCATGGCTGCATATCCGGCTTCTGTGATCGAATACCCACCTTTGAAATGTTCTTTGACGAGTAATTCTTTTGCAATCAATTGCTTCAGTGCTGCTTGATTCCGGTTCAGGCTCGAGCCATGGAAACATAACATCTGGCCTGGTGTCACGAGAAATTGTCGGAAAGTGCGTAGCACGCGTTGTTCTGCTATAGTTAGCAAGATTTCCTCCCTTTTTCAGACTTGAGTTACGGCTTGTGATCAAGGATGGAGAAAACACGAGGCTTCCACAACCCACCCGGCCCAATTGGCGTTTAATGCATCCATACTCCTTTTTGAGAATATTAATTCATTCTTTCAGTGGCTCTTCAGCTCTTTATATCATATAACTTCCGCCGTGTATACCACCCACTTTCTACTTTTCTTATGTGTCATGATTTTGCAATGCATCATGATCTTTTAAGAATATCGCCGACTCGTCCAATCGAGAACGACTTCATTGGCTGCCAATGCCTTGGACACGCATGCGGATTGAATAGAGGCCTTGGCTAGCCGTGATAAAAAGTGTCCGCCGATCCTTGCCGCCAAAGCAGACATTGGCAGTCCAAGGGGCGTCGACGTGAATGTGCTGGATCTGCTTTCCCGAACGATCGAAGATGGTGACGCCTTCTCCCGTGAGGTAGACATTTCCCGCATCGTCGATCGTCATGCCATCGGAGCCGAGTTCACAAAACAGGCGTTTGCCGGCGAGCATACCATCCGATTCAATGGTGTAGGCATAGGTTTTTTTCGCCCGGATATCAGAAATATAGAGGATTTTCCCATCCGGAGTCCCGATCAAACCGTTGGGCTGAATGAGGTCGTCGGCCACCCGCACGAATCGCTTTCGGTCAGCGTCCAGGTAATAGACACATTCTCCGTCCTGTTCTTTTGGGCCACGTTTCCAGTAGGATCGTTTATAAAATGGATCGGTGAAATAAACACCACCTTTGGGATCGATCCAGAGATCGTTGGGGCCGTTGAGGCGCTTCGTCTGGTACTCCTTGACAACCACAGTCACCTTGCCGGACGGATCAATTTGCCAGAGTTCATTCTTTTCATCGGCACAGCACCACAAGTTGCCATTGGTGTCAAAACACAAACCATTCGAACGCCCGCACGGTTCGAGGAACGTCGAGAGTTTTCCATCAAGACTCCACTTCAGAATTCGATCATTGGGTTGATCGGTGAACAAAACATTCCCATCGGCATCGGACGCGGGTCCCTCCGTGAATTGGAAACCATCCGCCAGAAGTTCAACCTGCGCCCCAGGGGCCACGATATCATTCTCACTGGCATGGATACCGGTTCCAGAGACAAGAACAATCGCGCCAACCAAGCAGAAGGATAGACTCAAGAGACAAATCAAGGATTTTCGTTGGATCATTGGGATGGTTCCTGGGGGTGTTGCTCGATTCCTGGAATCGATCGGTTAAGACGGTACTGGTAATCGGGCCATAATGGGCAATTCAGATCGGTCCAGCATTTAATCCGCTGCATTTGATCCGCCGAAAGGTGCACGTCGTAGTGGCCCTTGTTGAGTACTTCCCACAACTTACTCCGAACCGTGCCGAATGTGAGTGGTTCTAGCCGGTTGTGTTCGGCTCCCCAAGCGTAGGTCAGGTGGTGAATCCAGCCCTGTGTGATCAGTGTTCGATAAGAGGCTGGCACGCGCTCGGCATCGAGTGATCCCGTCAGATCGATGCCATCTTTATCGCCGGCATGATGGCAACTTGTGCACTTCGCATCCCAGACAGGCTGGACAACTTTTTCATAGGAAAACGGCGCGGCACCCCAGGATGGCGGCTGGAGTGGCCGAGGCGGCCGGGATGTGGCAAGGAGTGGCCGCGTCGAAGGCGCGAGGATTCGATCTTCATGGCATCCGATACAACCCCGGACCTCGCCCGGTTGGAGTTGCACGACACTCCGCATCCGCTGGATTTCATTGAAGTCCCCATCAAGGAGTTGAAAGTAGAGCACCTTACCCGCCGGGGCAACAAAACTGGCCGAACCATCGGATTCGACCGGGACAATACCCCACGCCGTCTTGGCGACGAAACTGGGCCAGCCATGGGGGCCAGTTACCTTATGGGTTGGCGCCGCATAATAATCTTCAAATGGGGGATACTGCTCTCGGTAGGATCCATTCGGGAGCCGTTCGAGGTCCGACCGCACTTCCTGGCAGACACGGAGATATTGAACCATGCCACGCGGAACACCCGATCCGAGGCCTTCGTACACATCCGCCACGATAAAATGGCCAGGCTCCTGATCGTGCTCGGATTCCGGGATTGAACGAATCACCGGCAGTATGGGAGGGCACGGCACTTCCCGCAGTGGTGTCGGGGACATGCTCCCGATCTCCGGATCGAGATATAAAATCTCACGGTTCCCATACCGGTCGATGACGTACAGGCCAAACCGATCCGCTGGCGCATGGCTAACAAGAACATAATCACTCGAGATCGGAATTGGATCGCGAAAACAGGCCGCTTTAGCCCAGTCCATATGATACCGGGGCCGGACGTCCGGTGTGATGTTCGTAATCGCTGCGGGATTAAAGGGCCCCGTTGATAAATCAATCAAGCCGATTGGGCCATTGAAATCGCCGCCGTGGGATATCAGTGTGCAGCATAGTTCATAGGTGCCCGGTACCTCGTGTGCGTTCATGTAGCAGTTGGTCGTGTTGTTCCCGAATAGCAGGGACGGTTGTGTACCATTCGGTTGGATTGCCCAAAGCGTATGCCCAAAATCGGCTCCCTTATCGAGGTACTCCGAGCGGGTCCAGAGGATGCTGCCATCTCGCATCACCGCCGTTCCCCATTCGCTCAGATTGGCATACGAAAGGGGGCGTAGAGCATTGCCATTGCTATCCATCCGAAATAAGACGCAGGACATGGGAACCCAGCAGAGGTATCGGCATCGGCATCGTGTTGACACGAAAGCAATCCCGCCATCTGGCAGGGGGCAAGGATAATAGTCATGAAATGGTCCATCCGTAAGTTGCCGGAGCCCATCGCCGCTGGAATCTATCGCCATCAGATGCCAATAGGCGTCCCCAGGACGGCCAGATGGCCGATATGCGAAATAAATTCTTTTTGCGTCGAATGTGGCTATCGGATCCCGTGCGATCCCATCTCGGCCATCGAATAAAGTCCGGACGTTTCCGGCCTCGGGTACAAGCCGGCCATCGGGGCGGGGAATCTCCAAAATACAGATACCACCTCCACCGCGGAATTTGGAATCCAGGTAGTCGCTGTAGTTATGCGATGGCTCGTAAGGATGACGCTTGACAAAGAGAATTTTCCCCAGCGGCGCGAGATCCGGATCGCGGAATAAGAGCCGCCGTTTGGCCCAGCGTAATTCCAAATAGAGGTCCTTTGCCAAGGCTCGGGCGTTTGGATCAAGTTCCTCGATACGAACGCGGAATTCGGCCAATTGAACTCGCTCGGCAGACACATCCAGCCCTTTTGCCGCCAGGCGTTCAACAAGATCGTCCATCAGCGTCAGGGTTCGAGTTAAGGAATCCATGCGGGCAATCTTAGGCCAGTACGGCTTGCCACCCGGCTCTGCAGGGCGATTTACGCAAAATGGAGATAGATGATCCTCGCGGGGCATCGCTTGCCATGTTTCCAATTCGCAAAGGAATGCGTACCGGATGAGCCCATCCCACGAAAAGGGATCGGGAAAATCAATGATGGGGACATGATCTTGCGCGATGCCAGGAATCGGCTCCGAATTCCTGATCCATTTGATCGTCTCCCATTGTTTCCCGTCAAGCGAGAGCTGGATTTCGATCTGGAATGGCAGACGATCGCGATAATGGCCCGTGCGGTCGCGTGAAAAGACAACTTCCGCCACGTCGGACGATTTGGGTAATTCGATCTGTGCCCACTCATTGCGTGCTGTCGCAGCGATCCAACTTCGAGCATTGCCATACTCGCCGTCGTTCAGATGCTTAATTTGATGAATTGGGTAACCGGGCAGGCATGAGGACGCCGTTGCCTTGGCCCCGTCTCTTTCAAGGGCCAGATTCCGCGCAGGATCCGAACCGAATATTTCCAACTCATCAATGCATGGCTCGCCATGGGAACTGTCGATGACCAGCCGGACAAAGCGGGCCTCTTGCGGTGGGAAACGAATGACATTCGGCTTGTCTGGCCGGATTGCCAAACGATCCGGATCCAAAGTGGCCCGGACTTCCAGTTCTGCTCCCTGAAGTCGATCTGAAGGAACCGGATCGGTGCTCCAAGGACAATGGATCCATAACCAGGCGATTACGGACAGGGCCAGGCAAACGATCCTAGGGATATTAGCCAACATGTTTACGAAATGGAAAAAGGGTGAATAATCGGGCAGTTCTCCAAATCGATATGGTAGAGACTCCTTCTTTGGTTCGCAAGCCAATTGAACCAACAACAAGAGGTATCGCAATGAAACGATTCATTTTAATCGTCGTTTAAATTTCTCTACTAGCTTTATGCGGTTGTGGCCGGACATTTTATGAATTGGAAATAAAACCAGAAGGTGATATTTTCCAGCGCACGCTAACGTGTTGGTATGAAGGGGGAACATCCGATCTAAAGAGCCAATCGAATATTTCACCATTGGATCCACAAGTGCTGGCTAATATTGAGAAACACTATGGCGGGCGTCAATCACCAGCCGACGCCGAGAAAACCGTCTTCCAGGGAAATTTCACTGACACAATTCCCAACGATCTGAACGGTGCTGGAACCTTTGTCCACTATGCGTCAGCGCTTGGAGATACTTATTCCTATGTCGAGCGGTTCCAGGGTAGCGATGAAATTCAGAAACTGCTAACGAAACGTCAGAAGGCTGTCAGCAAGCTTGTTGATATTCTCTTGGATTGGTTCGATTATGAGCTCAGCAAAGAGCCAAATTATCCACAGCTACACAATTTCATCAATCATCGCTTCCGGCAAGACATGATCAATCTCGGCTTGTTGCTTTGGACTGCCGAGGCGATCGGCTACGACTTGAAGGATGTCCAAGCTGAGATGTGCGCCCGGATATGGCAGTATCTTCGCGAGCACGAGTATCTATCAACAACAGATATTTTAGCATTGATTCGATCATTCACTACCCAGGATTCACTCCCAGTACTCAAGCACCTGCAACGTCTGGCCGCTCGCCGGTTAGATTCTTAGCGTGTAACGTGCGCGCACGGGGCGCGCATCTATTTTATGCTGCTTGAGCTAATCCATGGTAATGCAGTTGAACAACGGCGCCGAGCAGTTTTTGTCCAAGTTGCGTGATACCCCAGCGCCGTGTATGGGGTATTTTGCGATTAGAGCTCGGCTATGCGGACGTTTGAGCAATCGACTGATACGTGCTGAGAAATGGCGTCTGAGCCGAGGATCTTTGGGATCGTTACCAAATTGGCGTCGGATATCCTGGTTCCGGAATCCATGGAGCAGATGGTCACCAG
>JAFGFZ010000514.1 GCA_016930815.1 Pirellulales bacterium
CTCCTTCAGTTTCTTGTCGACCTCAACTGCAGCCTCTTTTTCGGTCCAGTCAGCGACAAGTGTGTAGATTTCAAGTTCCTTGATCAGTTTGCTGGTCGATTCCGTCTTAAGGACAATTTTTTCAAGAAACTTGCATGTTTGGCACCAATCGGCCGTGAAATCCACGAGGGCCGTTTCATTGGCGTCTTCGAGCCACTTCAGTTTTCTTTCGGTATAAGGCTGCCACGGCTCGTTGCGGACGGAGTATGCAATCAAACCTTCATCGGCCCACTTCTCTATGATGGCATCCGCCATCCGTTTGGTTTCGTTATCGTGGCGATCTTCCATGATGGGCGAAAGCCATCCGAACGCAACGAGTCCAACAATCACACCGATAAAAATCGATTCCCCAAAAGCCAGCCATCGGCGTTTGCTTTCGGCGGTCGGTGGAACACGGCCAATCCACCAGCAGCAGAGCCACATGCCGAACAGAAAGGCAATGGTAGGTACTACCAAATAGAATGGCCTTAGAGACGTGAGAATGAACGCGACAGTTCCTAATAAGACGAAACCCATGACCTGCTTGAATGTGTTCATCCATTCGCCCGGCTTGGGAAGAAAACGTACCAGTTCCGGAAAGGCACCAATGATTAGATACGGGCTGGCCATCCCGAGTCCGATCGCGAAAAAGATGGCAAAGATTTCCGGGGCCGGGCGGCTTACCACGCCGGCGATTGCTGTTCCCATGAAGGGGCCGGTGCACGGAGTGGCCAGGATCGTCGTGATAGCACCCTTGACAAACGCCCCTTCGTATCCCTCACGCTCCCCGATTTGAGTGACTTGGCTTGTCCCAACAAATCCTGGAATCGGGATTTCCCAAACACCAAGGAAGCTCAGTCCCATGGCAAAGATGACGGCTGCCATGACGATATTGAATTCCTTGAGTTGGAAGAGCTGCCCCCAACCGAGTTGAAACATGGCTGCCAGCAGCGCGAGGACCATGAAGATGCTGATCACGCCAACCGCATACCAGAAATTCAAGGCAAACGTTTTCGCTCGGCTTTCGCCCGCTTGTTCGATGAAGGCGAATATTTTTAATCCGATGACCGGCAGGACGCAGGGCATGATGTTCAGAATGATCCCGCCAACAAAACCGAACACTAACATCCATGCCAAGGAATCGTTCCCCGTATCCGGTTCTGGCGCTGGACCCGTCACGGGCTCAAATTCCGGAGCGGTTTCGATTGGTGTTTCGGGGACCGAACGTTCCTGCACGGGTGCCAGTGGAATGAGTTCGCCAGGGGCCGCTACCGCTTCAAACGAAATATCAGTCGGCCGGCACCCGGATGGATTGCAGGGCTGCATTTTCACGATCCCGCGGGCGATCGGGGCCTCGTTCGCCGCGGCCGGAGCAAACTCAACCGGTGCGGTCCAGATGACCTGGCCATGGTGCTCTTCGATGGTCAAACCAATCCATATTTCGTCATCCGTGTGGCGCTCTGGAGCGGGATTGGCTTGAAAAGGGCCCGTTCTCCGATAGGCGGCGCTCGGTTCGAGTTCAATCAGTGTCGGTTGCGGGCCACCGCCATCAGCGTCCTTGCCCTGGGTGAGCGAATAAATATGCCAATTCGGGGCAATGGTTGCCTTGATGGACAGTTGGCCTCTGCGACCATCCGGTGCGGCAATGAATTTCGCCTCGATCTGGACCGGATCGCCCGTGGATTCCTGACCGAATGGACTGTCACCCAGAATTTCGAAATCACTGCTAAAAATCCCACCTTCATCAGGCAGATTGACCGATTGAGCGAAGGAGGGTGAAGCCAGGATGGCCGTTATGCCGGCCATCCAAGAAAACACCCGAAAAGCACAAATAATACGCATTGGCGTGATTCCCACAGCAAATAATTCCAATCCGATGTTCCATCGTTTCTCCCCCAAAATCCGGGGGCATTCTAGTTTGGGCTGGAACCATGGGCAATGTCGAAGATCCCGATCGATTGGATAAAATCGTTCGTTTTGCCTACCAGCACGAATCCATAGCGCAAGTTCTTGATCTTGCACATTGAACTGAATCATAACCCGAAGCGTAGGCTAGGAAATAGCTTACAGCAATGACGCACCCCCTCTGCCCCGCCATTCCTTCCCTCTAAGTCAGGAAAATGGGCTATATTTGCAGCGAAAGTTATGGTTTACCTCCCTAATTTTAAGGGTATTTCAATGGCAACGCTGGTACGATCGATACGATGCGCCCTTTTCTCCTTAACGGTCTGGGGCATTCTGAGTGGACTACACGACGGATTGATTCTGGGGAATGGTGTTGATGACAGGCAGCCCAAAGATTCCCAGGCTACGGAATTGGATTCTGGAACGGATGGCAAAACCGACACGAAAGTCGATGAGACCACGGCGATACCCGGATCCGCACCGGTAACCAAGACCGATACCCAGAACGAGGATTCCAAGTACCCGCCCGCGTCCGAGGTACTCAAAGATGCCGAAAAGATTTCCGGCCTTATCCCGTTGTATCGCAAAGACCAAAACCTTTTCGCTGAACTGACCAGTAGCCACTTGGATCAGGACTATATAATTCTGATTACCATTGCAAAAGGGATTGGCCGGATGCCAATCTTGGGCGGCATTAGTTGGGGTGATGACGCCGTCTGGCAATTCCGGAAGGTGGGTGAGCAAATCCACGTTGTCCGGCGGAATCTTCGGTTCACCGCCGACAAAAACAGTCCGGAAGCCAAGGCAGTTGAACTGGCGTATACCGACAGTGTCCTTTTCAGCCTGCCAATTACCACGAAGAGCCCATCCGGGGCGACGATTGTTGATTTAACCCCTGTTTTCATGAGCGACTTGCCTCAGATTGGAATGGTCCTTTCAGGATTCTCGTTCGCACCAAGTCGATCAACGTGGGCCGATATCAAAGGGCACCCTCAGAATATTGAATTGCAGGTGGCCGCCACCTACGCATCCAGTGGAGCACAGGACATCGAATCCGTTGCCGATACCCGTGGAGTGACAGTCAATGTCCACTATTCCATCAGCAAACTACCGGAAACGGGTTACAAACCGCGGCTGGCGGATGACCGTATTGGGTATTTCCTCACCGTGATCAAGGACTTCTCCAAAAAGAGCCCAGACGATCGGTTCGTGCGGTATATCAACCGGTGGGATCTTCAAAAAGCCGATCCCAATGCGGAACTCTCTCCTCCGAAGCAGCCGATCATCTTCTGGCTCGAAAAATCCATTCCATTTCAATATCGCAAACCGATCCGGGATGGGATCCTGGAATGGAATAAAGCTTTTGAAAAGGCCGGTTTTGTCAATGCGGTCGAAGTACGCCAACAGCCCGATGATGCAACATGGGAGCCGGGTGATATCAACTACAATACATTCCGGTGGATTACCGCTGGTCAGGGTTTTGCCATGGGGCCGTCGCGTGTCAATCCGCGAACCGGGCAAATCCTCGATGCCGACATCATTTTTGATGCCGACTTCCTGCAGTACTGGAAGCAAGAGTATGAAACGTTTACTCCGAAGGGAATCTCCTTGTTGACCGGCGGGCCGGTCACACTCGATGGCTATTATGAGGAACTCCGCCGCAATCCCTACGCTCCCGAATACCATCATGGGCCGCTCTGCGCGTGCGATTTGCTTGCAGGAAAAGCGTACCAACTTGCCCTAACCCACGCCGTAATGACGGCCCGCACGCAAAGCAAGGAAGACTTTGAAAAACTTGTCATGCAGGCGCTCAAAGATACGACCATGCACGAGGTCGGGCATACGCTCGGCCTGCGACATAACTTCAAAGCAAGTACCTATTATTCCATCGAGGAAGCCAATGATGTTTCCAAGACGAGTCAAACAGGGCTGACCGCATCCATTATGGATTACACACCAGTCAATATTGTCCCGAAAGACATGACCCAGGGTGATTATTACAGCACGACAATCGGCCCGTACGACCTTTGGGCGATTGAATATGGTTACAAGCCGGTTTCCGGCAGCTCGCCGGAAGGAGAACTTGAAGAACTGAAGAAGATCGCTACCAGGAGCGGTGAGCCAGGCCATGCCTATGCAACTGACGAAGACGCCCGTGGTATTGATCCCGACCCAACGGTGAACCGGTGGGACTTTACCAAGGATCCCCTCGCCTACGCCAAACTTCAGGCAAAACTCGTCGCGGAAGCCTGGCCGGAAATTGTGGACCGGCTGATCGAAGATGGGGAAGGTTACCAACGCCCGCGCCGTGCGTTCAATGTCCTGCTGGCCACGCATGGACGGGCGATGTTCTTCGTCGCCCGGTATATCGGCGGTCTCCAAATCAGCCGAAGTCATAAAGGGGACAAAGATGGAAAATTACCCTTCACCGTCGTTCCAGCCAGTGAACAGCGGGATGCCCTCGCGTTGCTCGAAACGGAAGTATTTGGGGATAAGCCATTCCAATTTCCGCCCGAACTTTATAACCAACTCGCCGCATCCCACTGGGACCACTGGGGAACCGAGTATCCTGATCGGACCGATCTTCCAGTCCATGAAATTATCTTGATGTGGCAGGATCGCATTCTGGACCAGCTTCTTTCGCCATGGACACTCACCCGCTTGCACGACAGCGAATTGAAAGTACCCGCGGATGAAGATGCCTTTACGGCCGCGGAACTGATCGCCCAGCTTACTCAGACGATATTCAGTGAAGTGGAATCCATCACCAGTGGTGAGTACACGAATCGCAAGCCGGCCATCAGCAGCCTTCGCCGGAATCTACAGCGGTCGCTCCTGATGCGACTATCCAACCTGGCCCTGGGAAATACATCCGCGCCCCAAGATTGCGGAACCGTTGCCTATATTGAAATGAAAAAACTGAGGAATCGCATTGGGCAACTGATGAAAAAGAAAGATATCCAGCTAGACAGGTATTCTCAAGCACACCTCGCTGAAACCGCCGACCGAATCAACAAGGTTTTGAAATCCCAAATGATCCAGTTCCCATAATCCGGTTGAAAATCTTCAGAAGAAAGATGGCGCTTAGGCAGAAAATGAGCATCTGACATGCCGGTGGCTCGGGCACCCCAGTCAAAGAGGTTTGCTGAACAACCGTACCGAAGTTTGCTTCCCAGTCAGCCAAATCGGAAGCACTCAAGGGCTCCGGCGACTCACCGCGTTGCCAGACCAGAAAATCGGCGCCGTCGACGTCGCCGTCAAGATCAAAATCGCCCGGCAGGAGTTCAACATCAACGAGCGTGTCGATGACGACTTGGTCTACGTAGGCGGAATGCTTGGATGAATCCGTTCCTTGCCATGCAAATTCGAGCAAGATCTCTTCCCACAACGGATTCGGTTGGAGGCGGAACTCATAAGCGGCTGTCACCCAGCCGGGCAGTTCCGTGGAACCAACGGATTCCGCCGGAATCCGCGTCGATACCACTTGATCCGGATAGCCCGCTCTGACATAGAAGGCGGTAGGCTTGGCTTGATCGGAGTCAAAAGTGATCTGGATCCATACACGCTTCTCCAGCCAATTCCGATCGTAGTTGTCCAGGTAGAATCCCAACGCGGCGTCCTCGACGATGTGCAAAACATTCCAGCGGTTGACGCCCAGGACGTCCGTCCAGGAGTCCATGAGGAATGCGCTGTTGGGATCAGCTGTCGCATGGGGTGGTGTCAATACCCCGGGATTGGCAATAAAGTGATCCGAGGGCATTTGCTGCGGATTGTCGATCCAATCGTCCCATACGGCCCAGGTGGTACCAGGCTGACCTCTCCACTCGGGAATCCAATAATCATCCGCCTGAGTGAATCCAGCGGACATGAATAATCCTGCCAGTAGCGCGGCAATTCTCTGCAAGCTTTTCATGTTTGTACCTCTTGAATCTGGAATCTTGCGGCGCAACAGCATGTATGTTCTTAACCTATCATGGGCTTATTGAACATTCTACCAGAAGCTACAGGCTCCATCCCTCCCGGTAGGGTGGATTGATCAGCAGGTTGGCCTCCTCTGAGTTGGTAAACCGCAGGTTGTCGCCGTCCCAGAGCAACTTCTGATTGGTGCGGATGGCGATATTACCCAAGAGGACGACCTCGGCCAGGTGCGCGGCATGATCGACAAAGTTGGAGCCGGCCGGTTTACCGCCCTTGCAGGCCTGGATCCATTCCCGGTAGTGGCCCGGTGATCGTTCCAGGACCCGTGGGGGAGCTCCAATCTGGCGTCTCTTGTTTTCGGGAATAAGCTCATGTCCGAGCATTTTGCCCTTCTCTCCAAGAATCAATAGCCAGTCGCCCTCGCCAAATGGGCGGCCAGGCTCCAATTCCTCAGGCCGGGGGGGTCTCAACCCACCGTCCCACCAGGTAATGGTGAACGCCGCCCGGTCCCCAGCGGCTGGGAATTGCCATCGCGTAATCGACGACTTGGGGGCCGTCTGGTCGGCAATTTCCGGCCCAACCTGGTAGTTCGACGAACAGGCCTCCACACTCGTGGGGTGGCCCGGCTTCAATGCCTTGAACACGGCCGAGAGCTGGTGGCAGCCGATATCCCCTAAAACGCCGGTACCAAAATCCCACCAGCCACGCCAGGAAAAGGGGTGATACGTCGGGTGATATGGCCGCTGGGGTGCCGGGCCGAGCCATAGGTCCCAGTTCAACTCCGGTGGCGTCGGTGGCGTTTGCGTGGGACGGGGGATGCCCCGTGGGGAAATCGGTGGGCGGCGGCTCGATCCGGCATGCACCTCGTAAACGGCGCCAATCGCCCCAGACTGGATATACTCGCAGATCAGCCGGGCCTCCTCGCTCGCCTGACCCTGGTTCCCCATCTGCGTCGCGACCCCCGCCGCCGCGGCCATTTCGCCCATCCTTCGTGCCTCGTAAACGGAGTGGGTTAGCGGCTTCTGGCAGAAGACATGCTTGCCCATCTTCATCGCCATCATCGAGACGACGGCATGATTGTGGTCGGGTGTCGCACAAATCACCGCATCGATCTCCTTCTGCGTTTCGAGCATTTTGCGGAAATCGCTGTATTGCTTGGCGTTCGGAAATCGCTGAGCATTTTGAGCCAGTGCCCGCTGGTCAACATCACACAGTGCAACGATGTTCTCGCTGGCACAGTTTTGAATGTCGACGCTGCCCATCCCACCCATCCCCACACCCGCAATGTTGAGTTTCTCGCTGGGCGGTTTAAAATTTGGTCCGCCGAGCACATGGCGAGGAACGATCGTCACGGCCGCCATGGCGGCTCCCGCGGAAAGCATCTCGCGGCGGTTGATCTTATAGATCGATCTCATCTGTAGATCTCCTTGGAATGAGCATTGGAATGGATAGCGAATTCAATTCATGACCCTACCGGACGATTCCCCACGCGTCAAGATTTTACCCCAAATATAACGCCACCATCACCTGCCGACGATGGGAGGCCGGGCGAACGGATTGGTTCGAACCCCCTTCTGTTCTCCCGCTGAGGCGCAGAGACGCAGAGGATTCACTCTTCCAGGCCATGGGCACAGCGGATAATGCCGGTCTTCATCATGTCTTCGCCGAAGTTCAGCCGCCTCGATCACCGGCATCCCGATTTCGTTCTCCGTCTACCACTGCGCCTCCGCGCCTTCGCGCGAGTCGTCTTCTCTTGTTCCAACAATATTATAAAATGATTGGGATCTTCTATAAACACTGGCTCGACGACAATGATCTTTACAGACAAGGGAATAAGATAAGAATTAATGCTAGTGACCAAGCGTTGCCATGGCCCAACGATAAGTTAGAAGTCAAGAATCCAATGGTCTCAGTGGTCGGTATTCCATGAAACTCCTAATCGCCGTCATCCAGCCCCAGAAACTTCACGCGGTCCGAGAGGCACTTGCTCGGATCGAGGTCACGCGGCTTTCGATTAGCGATGCGTTTACCTATGGAGAAATGGCCTTTTACGACGGCCTTGAGAAAAAGATGAACTTGTTGCGCAAGGTGGTCCTGGAAATTGCAGTCAACGAGGATTTTGTGGAGCCGACCATCGAATGCATTCGGCAAGTTGCCCGTACCGGCCCGGGCGGCAGCGATGAAGATGGCAAAATCTTTGTTATGCCGTTGGATCGGGCCGTTCGAATTGGCGAAATGGTCGAAGGCCCCGGGGCGATTAATTAGGGATTCACTTGGATCCATTTGGGGGTCGCGAAGTCCTCTTCCATATCGTACGGCAGTTGCCGGACATGCGTGCCGTCGCGGTTGGCGAAGTAGAGGCGGGAAATCGACAGCTTATCGGGATGGCCGTCGGCCCACAGGAACGCAAATGGCGATTCGGGATCTGCATTGGACACCCTTCGAACGTAGGAATGGTTCCGCGGACTGTTTCGCGTGACGTCACGGGCCTTGTTCCAGGTCTTCCCTTGGTCCCGGCTTGTCCAAACCGCGACTTCACCTCCGCCACCCCAGCATTGTGGGCCCGGTTCCGTGGGACCGGCAACCCGCCATGTCCCATTGGCCTCCACCCAGATTGAACCCGTATCATAATTATGGGTTGACGTGGTCACGTGGCGGATATTCCATTGGTTGTGTTTGTAATGAAGCACTTCCCAATTCCGCGGATCGCCTTGGGGGCCTGGCCTGTGGTCCGACGATGTCACGACAAGGATCACTGGATTTCCGTCCTTGTCGAGCGTGATGCTTTTCATGTAAACGAGCCGATGATCGTCTGAATAGGCTTTCACCAGCGCGGGATTTTTGGGATCGACCAGGGGTGGAGTGATTGGTATCCCATCCACGGTCTGCCACGTCTTGCCCAGGTCTCGGGTTTCGAGGTAATAGAGGTCGGTTCGCCGGTCCGGGGCATGTTGGGGATGGCGATTGAACGCCGTGATCACTCGAGTTCCCTCGTGGTAGGATGTCTGATACTGGCCTTCCATGCCGGCCAGTTTCTGGTCCTCTCCCCGCGAACCGTCGAGTTGGCGGAGGTTCCAGTAGAGTTCCCGGCCATTCGTGTATTTGGTAAAGAGTTCAACAATTCCCTCGCCTGGAATCGCATGCGGCTGGGGATAACAGATCTCATCCGAAGAGATCCGTTCGAACCGATCGATATCGTAGGGTTGGATACTCTTATAGACAAAGCCGGGACGGATTCTACCGCGGCCTGCCACGTAGACCCAGATATGACCTGCTTCGTCTATCGCCAATGTCGCGTTATCGTGGGGATCATTCACCCCTTGCTTGTCGTGAACAATGGTTGGCTTCGGGACACGGTCCTTTTCGTGATCATAATACGAAATCATGTTGTAGAGATAGCGTTCTCCCTTCTTCGATCCGCCATAGCAGAAGAAAGTCTTCCTCACGGCCGGCGCATAAATGGCAATTGGTTCATGCTTCGCCGTATAGGTTCCCAAACCTCCAGAGTACTTATCACCGTAATCCCAGAAGCTTTTCCAGGATCCTTTTCCATAGGGTGCGTCTGTGTATTGCCCCAACGTGAACCAGATGCCACGATAGCCATCGTCCTTAGGTTTCAACGTGTCCGTGCTGCTGTCGTCGGCGGCCTGCGTCGCGCCAGAGACAACCATCATAAAAACCGAAATCAACAAGAAAAGTCCATGGGAACAGACCATATTAAACCTCCCTGTTGCATGGGATATTTATGCGATATCAACTCGTAAACATTAACTATCCCTAAACTATCAGAAGCGTATAAAACCAGCAAGTCACGCACTTGCAGAATGGCGCGAATGTTGGTAGACATAGGATTTAAAATAATCCCATCGCATGTTGAAACAAGAAGCCCGGCTTTTTCGAAAAGCCGGGCTTCTTCACTGCCGCAATTCTTTCGAACGAATGATTGTTACGTTCATTTCAAAAAAATCATGCATGTCCGCATCAAACATTGTCTCCAGTTTTTGGGAAGAGCCATCTTGGCACCCCTTTGTGTAACGTTGGCTCTGGCAGTTCAAGTTTCTTGCGCGCAAGCGCAGCGGGCGATTCCACGGCCGCTGCCGGAGCATCCTGGAAACATTTATTGGAACGGGGAGGAAGTCTGCGTCCAAGTGGAGCCAGCGATTCCCGAGATGGCCAATCGCTGGCAAGTCCTGGACGATGCGGGGAACTGTGTTGCCAGTGGCCCGTTCGATCGAGCGGCCTGGCAAAAGATGGCATCTGTTCGCCTGGGGCAGCTTGGAGTCGGCTGGTACCGGATTGAATTCCTGGACGCTGCGAATCATTGTGTGCGGTGGACATCGGCTGCGGTCCTTGCACCGCTCGTTGCTCCGACTCCCGGCAATTCACCAATCTGTGTGGATTCCGCGACGGCCTGGTTTGCCCGCGATGATACGAGGGTCCAATCCCAATTCGCGAATCTGGCCGCCTTGGCTGGTATCCATTGGATTCGAGACCGCATGGAATGGTCCGAGATCGAACCGAAACCAGGAGAATATGCCGCCAATACGACGTACGATACCTCGGCCCAGTTGCAATCGCAGCAAGGATTGAACATCTTGCAGGTGTTTCATTCCATTCCTGAATGGGCCATGGACCGCTCTCTGGATGGTGACCGAGGCCGGGTCCGATTCCCACGCGATCTTCGCCATGCCTGGCGGTTTTGCAGGGCCATGGCCGAACGGTACCGGGGCCGGATTCAGGCGTGGGAGCCGTGGAACGAGGCCAATGTCCAGAACTTCGGATCCCATACGGTCGACGAGATGTGTTCGTATCAGAAAGCCGCCTACCTCGGTTTTAAAGCGGGAGATCCGGACCTGATCGTTGGCTGGAATGCCTATGCGGCTACCCCGACGCGACGCCATACGGAAGGTATCCTCGCCAACGAAACATGGCCCTATTTCGATACGTACAATATCCACACCTATGATTGGCCCGATTCCTATGAACGGTTATGGGAGCCGGCTCGGGAGGCGGCCTGCGGGCGGCCGATCTGGGTCACGGAAAGCGATCGGGGGATCCAGTACGAAACGGGACCGCCCTGGTACGAACTTGCGCCTCGAAACGAACGGCTCAAGGCCCAGTTCATGGCCCAGTCGTACGCAACAAGCCTCTTCGCCGGCGCCAGCCGCCATTTCCATTTCATCCTGGGCCATTATGTGGAGACGCCCAACAAGGTTCAATTCGGCCTGCTCCGGCGCGACTTGACTCCCCGTCCCAGTTACGTGGCACTGGCCGCGATTGGCCGGCTCCTCGCCGGCGCTCGTTGCCTTGGCCGATGGGAGAATCCAGAACATCCCAACACCCATGTCATTGCCTTTCGAGCCGTGCCGGATGGCGTTCCCCACGATGTACTCGTCGCTTGGGCCGAGCAGCCCGGCGACTGGCCACAACGCGGAAATACCCGCGCGGACTGGACCTTCCCTCCTGATATCACCGTGCATGCTGTGTTTGATTACTTCGGTCGACCACTCGATTCCAGCCCACCGAGCCAGTTGACATCGGCCCCTATCTTCGTGCTCCTCCCGCATAACGATGCAGAAAAACTTCCATTAACGGGTCCCGCCAAGAATGCGGATGACCGCCAAGGCGCTCCATCGCCGATCGTTCTCCAAATCCAGATGCCATTTTCAACAACTCACAAAGCGGATGGCCCACGCTGGTCGCACGATTATGTGCACTCGATCACGCCGGGTATCGAAACGGAACTCACACTCTTCGCATACAACTTCTCGAACGAACGTGCCGACGGCACGATCCGTCTTGAAGAGATGCCTCCCGGCTGGAGGCTAGCTCCGGATCATTGGAACATTCAAATCGAACCGATGGGCCGCACGCCGCTGGTTATCCGGATCATGGCACCGGCTCTAGCCGGAGAATCGAGCCATGCCTGGTTCCGATGGCGCGGCGACTTTGCCAGCTCCGGCCGGCCGGTACTCGCATGCCAACTGGTGATCGTTGACCAGTAAGAGATTCCGTTTTCGGTAGTTATCGATTCCAGTCTCTCAGAACGTGTTTTGAAATTGCCTGAAATGATCCTTGGACTGTACTAATCAACACCCTCCCTCTGGGAGGGTCGGCCCGCAAGGGCCGGGGAGGGTGCTCCATTCGTACCCTCCCCGGCCGCTACCGCGTCCGACCCTCCCGCAAGCGGGAGGGTGATATGAATTTCAAAACACGTTCTGAGACGGAACAATAGCCTTATCGTTGCCCCCTCCTTCTACCTGAAGATCGCGACCGGCTGGATTCTTGTTCGTCTGTTCCGGCATCCTCGATGGCCACGGCATAGTGGCTCGTCTGGTCTAATGTTTCCAGGGGGACATCCACGTCCACTTCCCGCACCACGAACAGGGCAGCATTGGGTTCATAAAGAAATGGAACGATCCAGGCAGTGGGTAATTTGAATCTGAAAGAGGATATTGCATCGACATCACTGTGAGATAACGGCAGAATCCATTTACGCAGGGAATTCCGTGTCGTCAGATCGTGTTTGGCTTCCATGAGGATATTTTGATTGGTGTCAAGCAAAGCAACATTGAGGCGATACATCTGCTGCCGGGCATCAAGGATTGCTCCATCAAAGGAAACGGGAACTCGAAACATATCATAGCGAATACGTGTTGCTGACTGGTTGATATCTTTCAACAGCGCTACAATGCGCCCTTCTCCAGCGAGTCGATTAAACAAGTCCTCGTCGCTTGGTGATTTCAACAAGCCAGGTAATCGCCTACCCTGAAATGTGCATTCCGCTTTATTAATGGACACCTTCTGCATGAATGGGCGTAACTTCCGCACAAACGTCTGGTATTTGCCCATATCGACCTCCACCTTCGTTTGGATGCGTAGTTTGGCATGGGTGCTGTCTCGACTCACCGTCTTGGGTTTGCCTTCGATTGTTACTTTACCCACCTTATCCAA
>JAFGFZ010000515.1 GCA_016930815.1 Pirellulales bacterium
ATCGAAGACAGTCGAACTAGCGAAACACGCAAAAACTTGTAAAACAGGGTGTTTTAGAGACTTATAAAAATTCTTAACGGCGTTGGGCGGGGGGTCTTGTTTTGGCTAGGTTTTTATCAGCACAGGCCAGGGCTGGCCCTGGGACCTCGCCCATCGGAGAACGGAGCCGGACCGAAAAGAGGCCCGGCTTTTGATAAAGGCCGAGCCAGATAGCCAAGAAACCCGGCTTTTGATAAAAGCCGGGCTTCTTCCGGGCTGCTTCCCAAGGGCACCCTACTGTCGTGGTCTGGCAGCCACGACATGCGTGTTGGCGCCAGGCCATATGGTCATTTCGGAGGTTCGAACCATTCGCCTCGAAGCCAGTCCACGATGACTTCGATTGTTTTCTGGTCGAGTTGGTGCTCCTCCTCCGGAATGTCCGCTGGGGCATAGGAGGGCATCCGGTCGTTGGTATCGCGGTAGAACCGTCTCTGTGCCGGATCGCGGATGAATTCGATTTGCCATTCGCGTGAGCCGTATCCGGTCAGATCGGGAGCCGAACCGAGGCTGCCCGCGTCACCGATTTTATGGCAATCGGTGCAACTGAAGGCTTCCGTGAAAGCGGCCCGCCCTCGTTGGATCTGTTCGGCATCTTGTTGATCGAGTTCTTTTTGCGCGATCAGAGCTGCCTCGGCTGAAAGGGCGACGACTACATCCTGAACTTGGGAACGAAACTCGGCGAGTTCTTCTTCGTCCAAATCGGCTTCCCAGTCGGCAATATTCTCTTGAACCCAGCCGACCATCTCCCCATCGGCAAAAGCGGTTCGACCGAAATAATGATCGCTGGTAATCCGTTTCAGGTCGAGGATTCCAGCGATCCATTCACGGCTTGCAAACTGGTACAGATTGGGTGCCGAGACTTCATCGGCCGGAATATCACGACTTGGATCTTGTCCGGATGGATCGACATGGGCATGGCAACTGGCACAATGTTTCTTAAACAGGCGGGGACCTTGGATTTTGGGATCCTGGCGCAGCAATGTGATGGCTCCTTCCGGAGGGATCGCGTTGTGGTCGGCCAGCAGCCAGGCCCTTTGTGCCCATCGTTTTTGGTCTGCTTTCAAGGCTTGGAATTTAAGGGCTTCTGGATCATCGGGATCCAGATCGGCGGCCATTGAAATGTATGTCAGAAGGGCCCAGCCACCCAAACCGACAACCAACAAGGCGGCACGATAGAGGAGGCCAAGCGTTTTGGGCAACCAGCGGTCGAATAGCGGCAGCAGGATCAACAATAGCAACAAGACGGTTGGCACTGCCATCGTCAGAACCACTTCCCAAGGGCCAGTCAGGTAATGCCGGAGTTGAAAAAGAGAGGCGAAATACCATTCCGGCCGCGCGATATGTTCGAAGCCAGGGTCGGCCGGCATATCGCGCGGGGCACGAAGCCACCATGCCGCGGCGGTGACCATGCCAAGCACGAGGACAGATACCAACAGATTGCGAATCGATTGGTAAGGACGGTAGGGGATCCGGGCGGATCCAGGCCGATCCGTATCCGAAGGACCCCCCCTGGACAACGTCCCGGTCTGGCCTGGTTGGTTTCGGTTGATTTGCCAGATGTGGAACCAGGCGAGTGCACCGGCAACCACGGGCAAAAGCACCACATGCACGAAATAGAGGTGGGTCACCACCAGATGGCCAATGGCATCCCCTCCTAAAATCAACTTTCGCAGCCCTGGACCAACAAGGGGTAATAACCCGACGATGTTGGTTTCGACATCAATTTGCCCATGAGCCGTTTGTGTCCCAGTGATCAGCACGCCAGAAAGTGTCCAGATGACGACAAGTGGAAACAACAGGAGCCCGCTGATCCAGACCAGTTCCCGGGGTGCCCGATAGGATGCGGTCAGTAACATCTGTAGGAGATAGATTGCGAAAAGCACGATCAAAGCCTGCCCGCCCCAGTAATGGAGGCCTCGCAGAAACCCTCCCCAGGGAAGCTGTTCGATGTAATGAATACTGGCCCAGGAAGCGGTCGCCGATGGGCTGAAGATCGTCATCAGGATCAGGCCGGATACGCATTCGATTCCGGCAAGCACGCAGAGTCCAGGGACCAGTGCCCCGTTCCAACTGGGCCCATCCCATAATGCCCGTTCGCGCCGGCTGGCCAGCCAGTTGCGGTATCCAGTACGATCGTTGAACCAGTCTAGAAATTTCTGCACGTGTTGGACCTCGTCGATCTTAATGCACCAACTCGTCATGGACTCTTAAATATCAGGCACCCGCTCTGGTTTTCGGATCGATTCCCATGGATTGGGTGACTGCTTGCGGTTGATAAAAGGCCGGTCGATTCTGTGGCTTATCCCTTTGCAATTTTCTTATCGGTACCCATTTCGAACTTCTGATATGCCACTTCAATCCACCATTCGCCCGAGTCATCATCTTGAACGACATGGCATTTCAATGAATCCATTGCCCGGGGTGAAGGATTTTTTTCGCCCTGGGGGTTGGTGGGGATCAGTTCCCCCGAGAAGAAAAAATGGGCCTTATGGCACGGGCAGTAAAATTCTTTGCCCGAAGAATCGAGTCCGATTTCACAACCCAAATGGGGGCAGATGGTCGAATAGGCGTCGACCTGGGCCTTCGCCGGCTCCATTTCAGGCCCCGAACGGCGTACGAGCCAGACTCGGCCGAGTGTTTCGCGGGGGTAGAGTGTCCAGGCATCGCGGCGGTTGCCGGTCAGAACCTGTTCTTGCGGCACACCAGGGGCAAGATCGTCCAACAGGCAGAGCCTCTGGACAAGCGCCGATTCTTTCCGGCGCTGCTGCAAAGGAGCCAGGATGAAGGCAATTCCAGGGAGGGCGACAACTGCCGATAAAAGAGCCGCAATAGTACGGCAGAGCCATGTCAGAAAACGGCGCCTTTCCATGATTCGATTCGAGTCTGAGGGAATGTACGGAGGATGATGACGCAAGGCAGGTCCTGAAGAAGTCCCATGCCCAAACCTTGTTCTGGCCACCCTGAATCCATCCACGACTGGCGTGACGGAGCACAGGAATTGAACAACACAGGACCGCAGGAAGCTACCATTCCATGAGATTAGCTGCAAGATAGAGCCCATTATTAGGCTGAACGCATTAAGGCGTCAAGGATTGCCTTTTTCGCCTCATGCAGGGAACCCGGAAACTGGACTCCGGCGGCCGCCGTATGGCCCCCACCGCCAAATTGGGCGGCGATTGCCTGCACATCGACATTGCCGCGACTTCGCAGGCTGACCTTGGTTTTCCCCGATTTGGATTCCACCAAAAGAACCGCACATTCCGAACCAGAGACCGTCAGCAGCAGGTTGATCACATCTTCCGTATCGGTCGGGACCGCCCCCGTTGCCACGAAGTCGGCGAGGGTCGCTTGAGAGAGGAGAATACGGCCTTCCTGGAACGATTCGATCGCCAGCAGAATCCGCCCCCGCAGCAGCAAGCGGGCCAGCCGGTTGTTCTCATAGAGTAATGAAAATGTTGTTAAGGGATTCGCGCCGGCCGCAACCAGCCTCGCCGCGGCAGAAAATGTCTCTTGGCGAACCGAGGAGAACCGGAACCAACCTGTATCGGTTGCGATTGCTGCAAAGAGGGGTGCCGCCATGTCGGGTGTGATATCCACCCCCAACGCATCAATGGCCTCCATCACAAGCCGCCCCGTGGCTTCCGCGGTGTCATCCTTAAAAACCACCGCACCAAAGTCACTCTCACTGACATGGTGATCGATCACCAGCCGCTGCCCGGCGAACGACGCGACGATTTCAGCCATTGGGCCAAGTTGAACCCAAGAGCTGGTATCAAGAATGATGAGGGTGTCATGATTCAAAACCTCCTCCAAGGAAACTTGAAGATCCAAAGTCTGGACCCGACGCCATGGATCAATGAACGCGATATGTGGAGGCATGGTATCGCCATTAACGATCGTTGCCGACTTGCCAAGCGAACCAAGCGCCTGGTGCATTGCTAATTCGCTGCCAAGTGCATCACAGTCCGCCCGCATATGGGAGGTGAGCAGGAACCGGTTCCCTGCGCGGACCATATCCGTGAATGGAGTCCAGTCGATGGGCATGAGGGGAATGGAGATTCGGGCTTGAGGATAGAGAATTCCAAGGAGTTTATATTATTATGCACGAATACAAAACTGCCACGGCTTGGGCTGGTCATTCGCTGGCAAGCTTCACGAATTCTGCCGCGGGCGGTCGCGGGAAACGGTTCACGAAATATGCGGGCTAGGTTTTCGGGACGACGGCGAGGACTTGGGCCACATCGTGCTGGAGCTGGGCGATCAGATCCTCGGAAGAGGCAAACGGTTGAATGTCTCGCAATCTTTCGTTGAAGTCAACCTCGACAATTTGGCCATAGAGCGGATCCCGGTACCCAATCAGATGGACCTCGACCTTGAGCCCGGTTTCGCCAAAGGTCGGATTCGGGCCAATATGGGTGGCGGCGGGCCATGGGGTGTCTCCAAGCCAACCGCGGCCAGCATAAACACCGGGAGCCGGAACGAGGGTGTCGATGCCAACCAGGTTCGCGGTTGGGTAGCCCAGTTTCATGCCACGACCCGTGCCGTGGGTTACCATGCCACGGACACGGTACGGCGCGGAAAGCATCGCGGACGCGGTGGCCACATGACCCTGGGCAATCAAGTCGCGGATCCGCGAACTGGAAACCACGGAATGGTCCATCCAGACGGCTTCAACAATATCGACCTGGATGGTCGCCTGTGCCCCCCAATCTCGGAGGAGTTCCGGATTCCCCTCCCGGTGGTGGCCGAAAAAGAAATTCGAACCCTCGACAATCGCTTTCGCACGAAGGGTATCCTGGATGATATGGAAAAAAAATTGCCTTGCTGAAAGTTGCAGCAGTTCGATATCGGTTGGATAGGCGATCATCCAGTCAATACCACAGGCTGCCAGGAGATCGGCTTTGCGTTGGGTCCATGTCAAGGGCGGCGGGCATGCCTCAGGACGAAGCAAGCGGACCGGATGCGGATCGAATGTCAGGACGACAGCCGGGCCGCCTATGGCGCGGGCCTTCTGGATCAATCGTTCAACGATCCGGACATGGCCGCGGTGGACTCCATCGAAGTTTCCAATCGTGACGGCCCCTCCTCGGGCCGAATCCGGTAGTTCGTCAAGGTGGCGAATGAGTTGCATGAGGAAGTCAGAAGGATCGGTGCACGGAACGAAAAGCGGCTGGCAAAAACCGGATCAGGTCGCTGGCAATCATCGATATTTCCCCCAATTCGGCCGCAGCCAGATCACCGGCCAGACCATGGACATGAACGGCCATCCGAGCGGCTTCCAAGGGGGAAAGATCCTGGCATCGCATGGCTGCCAAGATTCCGGTCAGCACATCCCCACTGCCTCCCGTCGCCATCCCCGGATTGCCGGTTGGATTGACGGCATACTGTTTCCCATCGGTGATAACGGTATGGTGCCCTTTCAGCACGACGAGGATCCGCCCTGCTGGATTGTTTGCCGCAAATGCAACCGCCGCGTGGATTCGGGCCGAATCCTCGGTCCCGGGTGGGGGGGTGGCATGGCTCAATCTCGCGAATTCGCCGGGATGCGGCGTGAGGATCCGAGGACCAGCCGGTTCGAAGAGGTCTTCAGGCACTTCGGCCAAGGCATTCAAGCCATCAGCATCCACGACAACCGGCTGGGGCGTTGTCGTGTAGAGCCAGTGGACAAGTTGACGGATAGCCGGTCCACGGCCCAGGCCTGGACCAATGGCAATTGCTGTCGCCTGAATACAAGCCGATTCCAATGCTTTGGCCGCACCGATTCCAATCTGGCCCGCATCGTCTTCTGGCAGCCGGTATGTCATCATCGATGGCTCATGCCCGGCAACCGTTGCTTGAATCGAATCCGGTACGGCAAGGGTCACTAGCCCGGCACCGCTTCGTAATGCCGCCATCCCGGCAAGTGCTACGGCGCCGCTATAGTTCCGCGATCCCCCAATGATCAGCACACGCCCAAAATCACCTTTATGACTCGCTGGCTGTCGAGCTGGAAGAGGTGTCAGCGGTTTGGCACTCACATCAATGGGTTGTTTCATCTTGGCATCCGGTCCTTTGTTTTGCGATCATTCCCGCGACATAGGCCGCTTTGAAACCGGCATTGATGTTAACGACCACCACATTGCTGGCACAACTGTTTAACATTCCCAACAATGCGGATAGACCACCGAAACTTGCCCCGTAGCCGACACTGGTCGGGACTCCAATGACTGGGCAGGCAACGTGCCCGCCAACAATGCTCGGCAATGCCCCTTCCATGCCGGCAATCACGATAATCGCGGCGGCCGTCCGTAACTCATGGAGCCGTTCAATCAGCCGATGCGGACCTGCGACTCCAACATCAGGGATTCGGACCGGTTCGATACCCAGCCATCGAAGTGTCTCGCAGACCTCCTCGGCAACGGGGAGATCACTCGTACCCGCAGTGATCACCGCCACGGCTCCCATTGAACCGGGAAGATCCTGTTCTACACGGCAGCCGGTGGATCTGTTTTTTTCTGGAAGATTCGGGGAGTGCTGGTCATCTTGATGCGAATCAACTCGGAGTGTGCGTCCCATTTTGTTGTAATGGACGCCGGGCACGATCCGGAGGATAGCCTCGGCCTGTTCGGGAGACACCCGAGTGGCCAGCGGATCGATGCCATGCTCGATTTGGGCAGTCATGATCGCGCAAAGCGACTCCACCGACTTCCCCTCGCCAAAGATCACCTCGGGAAAACCGCACCGGCGCTGCCGGTCGAGATCGATTGTGGCATCTGGAATTCGTAGTGATTGGCCCGCGGCAATACAGGCCAAGAATTGGTCCGTGCCGAGTTCGCCAGAAAGCAATTGCCTTGCCAACTCTTGAATTCTCGTAGTTTCCATGGCCGTATTGTAGCAGCTGAATCGCTTCTTTTGTCAATCGTTGACGAAAAGGAGAATACTACATATTATTTGGATTCTGCACTTGGCGCTCCAGGGAGGATTTCTTGCACCCGGCTCATGGCGTGTGCTGCCACGGCTCGTGCAACCAGCCGATGTGGATCGGTCCAGAACGCCGTGGGCCGTATTGCCGTCCCCCTCGAATCTGTTGTTGGTCATCCTTGCTTCCCGATGTCTGGAGAAATGCATCATGAAACGTCTCCTCAAGCCGACTTACTGGGCGTATTCCTGTTTCACCATTTCCTGTGCCGCCCTGCTCAGCGGGAATGGAACAGCTCAAGCTGATCTGGTCGGCCGTGCAATCCATACGGAAGGAGATATCTACTCCTACTACAATCCAGTGGATCCTGACTACGATATTACAGGCGACATGTTTGGAATCCGCAGCCGCATGGATCCGAATCCCCCAAATTGCACAGTCTGCGGCGGATTACCGCACGTGATCGTGGATGATTCCTTCGAGATCCATTCCAATGATCACTTCGGAATCATTCAATATAGCGATTTGGACATTTTTTTCGGCGCCACCGATACCGTGAATGGAACGGGAAACGATTTGAATCGGGCCATCTGGACATTTGATATTTCATCCGTGACCAGCGGCCTGACGGTAACCATCGATATGGCAGCCATGGGTGATTTCGAGGATGCCGATCAATTCCATTTCGATTATCAGATTGATGGTGGCGGTTTTCAGCCCCTCTTTACGTCTGCTGTCATCGACACCAATCACGCGATCCAGGGAGATGGCCAGTTGTACATCATGGAAGATGGGCATGAAGAAATCGTGGATGATCCCTTGGAAGTCAATGCCATTCGATTGATCAATGGTTTTCAAACTCTTTCGGAACCAATCGCCGGGATTGGGTCTGCCCTCGAACTGCGATTTTCAGCAGAAACCAATGGTTCGGAGGAGGCCTTTGCTTTTAGGAACATCCTCGTGGAAGGCAACACAGGCGGTGTTGCCCAGGACGCCGATTTCGACAAGGATGGCGACGTCGATGGCAATGATTTTCTGATCTGGCAGCGTGGATTCGGAATTGTCGGGACCGCCATGAACAACGACGGCGATGCCAACGGGGACTCGAACGTCAATGGTACCGATTTGGGCATCTGGTCCACGGCATTTGGAACTTCGATGCTGCCCGGCCAGGTATCCGCAGCCTCCGTTCCTGAACCGGGAACGTTCATGATAGGGCTTCTTGTAGGTTCATTGGTTTTTGCGATCGCCTATCACCGTCGCTAATCCAGATGTCCACGCGGAGTATCTATCCATTTTGAACATAAGGAAACAAAGAAAACGAAGGAGGAGTTCTCAGGAAGAGTTCTCTCTTTTCCTCGGCCTCCTCCGTATCCCTCTGTTCAGAATGGGCAGGTACATCCGAACGATCAGGCAGCAGCGAGAGTGATCAATTCACTCGATACGGACTCTATCTGTTTGGCGGTAATTGTCGCCAGATCCTCGGCATAGCCAATCAACAAAGACAGATCCGCGAGCCGGTTAATCGAACGTGGGACACCAAGGGACAGGTGATGGATCTTTTCGAGCGCGGACTGGTCGAATAATTGCCGCGTCGCGCCGGCCACTTCGAGAAGATGTTGGAGATAAGCAACGGTATCTTCCATGGAAAACGGGCGGAGGAGTGCTTTCACGGCAATCCGTTCCTCCAGGCTAGGCCGCCGCGCCAGGATCGAGAGGAGGCCCATCTGCCCTACCAGGAGCAACGTGCAGCAGGGCCGGCCCTTCCAGCTGATATTGATCAGTAGCCGGAGTGTCTCCAAGGTTTCGCCCTCGTCCAATAAATCGGCCTCATCAACAACAATCACCGCATGGCGACCAATCCGTGCATTTTCCCTGAACACAAGTTCGATCCGGCGGATGCTTTCTTCGACCGTATGTCGAGGTGGATTGGCGGCTGGCGCACGGAACTGCTCCGCCAGGTAGACTAGCAAATCACGTCTAGACATTTGCGGAAAGACAACATGGATGATCGGTGAAGTGCTTTCAGGAAGCTGTTCCCGGAGCAGGCTGACCAGGAGCGTCTTTCCCATCCCGGACCGGCCCGCAAGCACAGCTGCTGCCGCACCACTTTCTACCGCATATCGGAGTTTCAAGACGGCACCTTGGTGCGTTTCAGATGGATAGTAGAACCGCCGATCCAAGGTGGGTCCAAATGGTTGTGATTCGAGTTGCCAGTATTCTGTATACATGGATGGTTTTTTTAAGTCTGGTTTCTGGAACATGCCCATCTTGTGCGGGTATGTGGTCGGTTCTTTCACGTTCTAGGAGTGACAGACTACAGGATCATGCCTTCCAATCAGGGGACAGCGAAATTTTCAATCACACCCAGCGGTGGGATCCCTGCCGCAAGAAACTGTTCTTCAATGGACGGTCCATTCCTTCGGGCCGGATCCGTCCAATGGTAGGTGGCAAGGAGACGGTCGACACGCGTCTGGACCGCGAATTGGACGACCTTGAGAATTCCATCAACGGGTCGACCATGGGCCAGCATATCCCTGGCAGAAGCATCGGCAGCGGGCTGGGTATCCACGGAGGAATCCATGCTACCAAGATCCATCAGTGTCACATCATAATGCTCTCGCAGAACACCAATTCCTATCGCCGCCTGAATGTTCCAAATCACGTCGGATTCCATTTCGGGATCCATCGGGCTGGCCAGTGGCAGCAATACCATGCGATCCTTCTGGGATGCAATCATTGCCTCGGCAAGTGGGACTTGGCCACGTAGGACATGATCCCAACCATGCTCAATCGCCAGACCGAGGCGTTCACCGAGTGCCGGGTGAGTAAAGGATGCGTCCACCAATGCAACGCGAGCTCCCAGCATCGCCAATTGCCGGGCCAGACATAGGAGGATCGTCGTACATCCCGTGCCCGATTGGTCGGCCGTCATGCCCACGACGGAATGGCCTGCTTCGGTGGTGATCAGGACGTGTTTGGCAAGCGAATTTAGGGCATCGCCGGCAATCTCCAGAATCTGTCGGCACATATCCGGCCAGATGAAACCATCCACTTCAAACAAAGGCCGAAATCCAGGATCGATGGCTCGATGAGCGAACTCCGAGAGGGGGCGACGTTCTGGGGTGCCGATAGGTGTGTTGACCGGCGTGTCGACCGCCAACTCGACTGGAAATTCAGACGCGATCCGGGTGTGGCGCCGTGACTGGGCGTCGAGTTGGATGGTTGCCGGGAACTCCACATGCGGCCGGGGGATCTCGGTCGGAAGCGACCTGTCCGTGGCCCCAAACGCATCCTGCGATTCCAATTCCAGATCGGATATCGCGTGTGGAGCCGCGACGCTGGTAGGATCCCGTCTCTCTCGTTTCACGGTCCGGGTCGCATAGACTCTAATGAAGGATTGATCGCTGGCGGTCATAGCGGGCACGAAGGTTCGGCGTTTCGATATGGCCTTTGAATGAAACGGGAGCAGTTGCTGGGTACGTTGCATCGGGCTCCGGTGTCGCGGCCGGTAAAGTGTTCGTTGATTCAATCGATTCAGAATCGGTCTCGGATCCTAGCGGGATCTCCCATCGATCCGGTGAATTGGTCACCTGGTGGGGACCACTCGGTACGGGAAACTGAGCTAGCCTTGGTTGATCCCAATGGCTGGGATCCTGTTCCCCATCGGAAGCCCCAGACTGCATCGTGACGCCGGGCGTGAAGTTGCGTCTCTTGGATCCACCGACCGAATAGGTGGTGTCTGGATTGTCGGAAGATTGAACGGCCGATGGGTTCGCGGGGAAGATCTCCGGATCGTCTGGCCGGCCTCCAATCGAGAGCGGAAATGTTTGGGATTCATCTTTTGGAAATGGATTACCGGCAACCGTGGGTGGGCTTGTATCCCAGGGCGGTGTCTTAATGGAACTGTCGGGAGCTGTCTGCATCGCTCCGTGAGTGATCCAAAACGTCATCCCCGCCGCAGCTAGCAGGATGAGGATCAATAAGACGACGGAACGCCAGGATGGCCCCGCGGTGGGAGCTGAACTTGTGGCGGATCGGGAACGATGCGCAGGATGCCGTGTCTTGATGGAACGCGGATGATAGGATTTGGGAGTGTCGGCGACCGGCTGGCGAAGTACCGCATCCACCCCATCGAAGGTAGGCGGATTGGGGAAAGATGTTGCGTGCCCCTTGTCTCCTTTCGACGTTTCATCATGGCGGATATACGGAATCCGCACATGGACCGGAGGCAGCCGGATCGACCCATGGGTCCGGGATGGTGCGGATCGTATCTCCGGATGAACGAGGTCGTCAGAGGTCGTCGAATTGGTGGTCGGATCATTCATGCGATGAACGTCCTCGGATCATGGGCGGCACGGGCAGATCTCAGCCGGCAGCGCAGACCCCTCGTCGATAAGCGAAGCCATACTACGCCAGTGTCATTTATCGGTTCGGATTATATCAACCTTGAGGTTTATGCCGGAGCCAGGAGTCACGGCGTTGCCGCCTCGGAGATTGTCTGAGATATTATGTTATTCTTGATCTCGGGTCCCTCTTCCATGCCAGCAATGCCTTCCACCGCAGACTATTACGAACCAATCCTTCAGCGGCTTGATGCTGCTTTGAAGACCAGAATTCTTGTGCTCGATGGTGCGATGGGCACAATGATTCAAAGTCTCGGTTTGGACAAAGAAACCATTCACGGGAAGCGGTTTGCCAACCACCCGAAGGAACTCAGTAATTTCACGGATATCCTGTGCCTGACCCGGCCGGACGATGTCACTGCCATTCATAAGGCCTATTTGGAGGCCGGCGCCGACATCATCGAAACGAACACCCTCGGCTCCACCCCGATCGGCATGGCCGAGTTTGGACTCCCGCCCGAATTGACACGCGAGATCAACATTGCCGCCGTCGCCTGTGCCCGGCGGGCCATTGACGAATTCGCCCAGGCGAAAGCGAGCAGAAATCACCGCGAACGGCCCGACTCGTCCGAACGGACTGGGCAGTCCGGCCCGTCCCCTCACGGCAGGACATCCCGTATGCCGGAGCGGTTTCCATTCATCGCCTGTTCCATCGGTCCGACAACAAAACAGACGGCCATTTCGACACGTGTCGACAATCCGGCACATCGCGATGTGGCATTCAATGCAATGGCAGATTCTTACTATCAACAGGTTGCAGCTGCCATTGAAGCGGGCGTTGATATCCTGCTTCCGGAAACCGCGATCGACACGTTGAACTTAAAGGCATGTTTGTTTGCCATCAGCCGTTATTTTGCGGAGCACAACATACGTGTCCCGGTCATGGCCAGCGGCACATTCAGTCGCGGTGGTGCCACATTCGTCTCCGGCCAATCGATCGAGGCGTTTTGGAACGCGATTTCGCACTTTCCATTGCTGTCGGTCGGTATGAACTGCGCCCTCGGCCCGAGGCTCATGCGACCGCACCTCGAAGAACTCGCCCGAATCGCTCCCATCTGGACGAGCTGTCACCCGAATGCCGGCTTGCCGAACGAGATGGGCGAATATGACCTGCC
>JAFGFZ010000516.1 GCA_016930815.1 Pirellulales bacterium
AACAGGTAATAGGCCGAACCGGTCAACCCCCCGCAGCCGTGCCCGCCGCGGTAGACATGATAGGATTTCTTCGCGCCGGTGAAGAGGTTAAATGCATAGGGCCGCGAAAAGATAGTTGACCCATTAATCACCGGGTGCTGCCACTGTTCGCCGTGTTCGCCGCCCACGCCGAAAGGCTCGGTCCCGGCCACGTTCAAGCCGACATACTCGGTATCCCATTTCTCGGATCCCGTATCTGCATGGAATGCATACAAGCCGTAATGAACCAGCTGATTCTTGTTGTAGGTCCCGGTAACCAGCAGCGTGTTCTGGTTCGTGTTGAGGAAGAGTATATGCTCGAACGGGAACTGGCACGGCCTTTCCCACACTTTGTTTCCGGTATCCAGATCCAGGGCGACCAGGAACGTATCGAGCTCGCAGAATTCATCGATGCGAATTCGGCCATCGGCATCGTCTTGAATGGCCGGATTACGGGATTCGGCGAAATAAATCCGTCCATCGCCGACTGTGATTGCACTGTTGAGAATCACGCCATTCCGATACTTCCAGCATTCCGCACCTGTCTGGCGATCGAGGCAGAAGAGATAATCACTGGCGATGACTGCCCGATAATCCCCTTCGAGCAATTTATTGGGGCTATTGGGACTTGCCCTCCAGGCGAGGTCCTGGAACGATGCACCGGCCTTCTGCCCGGATCCAATGATGCGTTCACATGCATAATTTAAATACCCCCAATCATGCTTTTGCCATGATATCAACTGGGGGGCGTTGAGCACCCGTTCAGTTCTCCCGCTGGCTGCCTTAACAACCAGGCAATGATCCTGGGCGGCGATGTAGAGATCGTCTTCGGTACACAGCATATGGCCGGAATCTTTCAGGACGCCGATCCGCCGGGAGTTGGGGACTTCCAATTCCCATAGCGGCGTGCCGTTGTAGGCGTCCATCGTGATGATCCGGTTATTTGCCGGAATGAAAAGCCGCCCGTCTCTATAGAGGGGCGACATGGGGCGATGGTGCCGGTCGATGATTTGCCGGGAGCCGGGCCGGCCAAACCATTGGACTGTCATCGGCCCGCGCAGGGACTCTTGGCTGCAAGATGTATGTCCCGCATCGCAGTACAGTTGCGTCCATTCCCCGCTCCCAGGAACCGGGCCGCGGGAAAGGATGGCCCAGAGGCCGTTTTCTTCGACGATCCGGGCATTGCCGGGCAGAATAGGATTCCGGATCCATGTCTCCAACTCGGCCAATTGAAGTCGGTTCGCGAGCGTTCCTTCGAGTGGGGGTTGGCCTAGATAGACGATCCCGCCGCACGGTCGTAGGACCCGAAACACCTCGGATGGGGAAGGTGGCAATTCGCCAGTAACGAGAGTCTGGTCGCTTACAATTAAATTGGCGAAGTAGGCTGGGTAGGGCAATCGCTCCAGGGGCCCGTGATGGATCGTGACTCGGGATCCATACAGGCCGGCCGCATCAAGGGCCTTGCGAGCCTTGGCAACCTGATCAGCATCCGGTTCCAGGCCGATAATCTGCAAGTCAGTCCGCTTGGCAAGTTCATAGGCCAAACGACCCTCCCGGCTGCCCAGAACAAGGCAATAGCCCTTGTGGATATGCGTCTGATCCACGATCTTCCGGGCTGCCGATGCGTACAAGTCACTGAATGAATCGCGCGGATATGGCTCGGGATCGGGTTCTCTTTGAAGGTGGTTTTCAGAACCGGCCGACGGCGAGAAGCAGTGGATGCTGCCTGAATCGGTACTGACGAAGAGGCGACCGCTCGCGGCGGATAGGCCGCACGCCTTTCCATGGACCGGTGCGCTCCAGATTTCAACGCCATCCGAGACTCGCCGCGCCGCCACCTTTTGATCGCCACCTATGAAAAGCAGATCGTTGGCGAGAATCATGCTCAAGGAATCCTGGCAATCAATTCTCCAGAGATTGCATTCTTCCAACTGTTTGGCATTTTTAGCCCGAGCGATCTGAATCTTTTCCAACTCGGCGATCCAAGCCACGGCTTGGATGTTCTTGCGTCCATGTTTTTTAATCAGATCCGTCAACTCCTCACGGCGTTGATCGAGTTGGTTTCTCTGCTTTTGAAGGATCAGATTTTCTTTCCGGTTGAATGCCGTCAATTGGGTTTCCGATTGCATGTACGCGATAGGATCTTTGACAACCAGTCGCAATCCATTGAATGAAGCCACGACATCGCGGGATCCAGAATCGGCCAGGCTGATCTGTTTTTCACCACGTCCGGGGCCGGAAGTCAAAACATCGTCGGTGAGCAAAGCATACGCGCCGCCGGCCCCTTCGAGTTGGCCAAGATAGGCTCCGTCATCCCGCGCGAATAATGCAGGTGCTGTCCGCCCGGTTGGCATATAGAGACGGCTCCCGGAAGCCAGCATGTAACCTTGGAGGGATACGTCGCTGGTGGTTTTCCATACCAACGAGCCATCGTTGGCATCCAGCGCGAACAGATATACCTTCTCGTTTGGAAATAAACCTGCACCGAAATAGACTTTCTGACCATCCACGACAATGCCGGTTCGGATCGGCCAGAGAGAAATCATCCGCCCGTTGCCGGGCAAGCGGCGGTCTTCGGGAAAGGCCCGATATTTCCAGAAGAGAGCGCCGTCCGTGGCGGACAGGCAGTACACCATCCCGTCGTCGGAACCGACATAAACTCGACCGCCCGCCACCGTCGGTGCGAATCGGATGGGACCTTCCGTGAAGAATGACCATCGTAGTTCGCCGGTGGCTGCGTTGAGGGCGTAGATCTGGTCGTCGGCGGACGATCCGAAGAAAAGCGTATCACCGGCGACGACCCCATGGAATACGGAATCGAAATCCACCGTGGCCCGCAAATTGTGATGCTCGTGCCAGTAATCGTGCTCGGCCGGTTCCGGCCAGGCCGGCATGGGTGGATGCACGGGCTGGAAATGCCAGACTTGATTTAATGGCGGGGGTATTGCCTCCGATGTTACGCCACTCCGCTGTGAATCATGTTGGTAGGTCGGCCAATCATCGGCCCGAATCGGGGCCGAAAAGATGCATAGGACGGCAGATAATACGAAGAGCCAATCCAAGAACCAACTCCCCTCGTCCCGTTTGAAGTTGTGCAGCTTATTACGCATTGTTCGTATTTGAGTTATCGGCATCACTTTCCCGTCTCGCCTCGCCTCGTTGTTGTACACCAGTTTGCCATGGTTGGAGAGCCTGGCGTAGGATTGTGTCCCGGAGGGACATCCGAAAATAGCCCAGCGATTCAGAGACAGTACAGTTTTTAAGTTGTTATTTCTTCGGTAGTTAGCATGGAGTTCGTGTTGTTTTTCGGTGGTGGTTTGGCATGGTGGA
>JAFGFZ010000096.1 GCA_016930815.1 Pirellulales bacterium
CATATGCCCAAGCAACTGGCCTGAATCGGTGTAAGCAATATCCCGTTGATACGATAATTCATCAATCTTCGCGATATCATGCAAGAACGCACCCACGAGGAGCTTATCCTTGTTCAATTCTGGATATCGAGGAGTGACAAGGAGGACGAGTTCCAACAGGTTGAGCGTATGTTCGAGCAAACCACCCCGGTACGCATGATGATTTTTCATTGCGGCGGGAGCCTGGGCAAACTTCGCCATGAGTTCGGTATCGATTAAAAAACATTCCACCAGATTCCGAAGTGGCGGCATCTGGATGGTGCGCAGGATTTCTTCCACCCGTTTTGCCATGCGATCGACCGCGCCGCTCTGGAGTGTGATGAAGTCCGCTTCGTCCACTTCATCGGATCGAGCGCATCGGATACTGTTGGCGATCAGTTGCATGGAGCCTTGGAAGAGTTGGGTTGCCCCCTCGACACGGACATAATCTCCATTATTAAAATTCCGGTAGTCGCTCTCGCTGGCATTCCACATGCGTGCCGGAATCGAGCCGCTCCGGTCCGACAGTTCGACCTGGATATAGAGATTACCGGTTCGATTGGGCCTCAGTTGCTTATCCGAGGCCAGAAAGACCTGATCCACGCGTTCCTGATGACCGAGCTGACTGACAAATCGTCGCGTCGACGATGCCATCGCAAGCCGCCTTTCCATTGGTGAAAATTGAGGAAAACCTCACGAACGTCTTATTCTAGGGGAGGCAGGTCCCGTCGACAACAGCCGCAGTGGACACGTTCACACCAGCCAGACTAGAATCCGGGCATTCCAGTCGATCAGTTCCCCACCGCCTGTCTCTTGATTTCGAGCAGAATTCCATGGCCAAGAGATCGAAAACAGCAATCACGCCAACGCGTCAAGACAATTATCCCGAATGGTATCAACAAGTGGTTCGAGCAGCCGATTTGGCCGAGAATTCGGATGTTCGTGGTTGCATGGTGATCAAACCCTGGGGTTACGCGATCTGGGAAAACATTCAACGCAGCCTCGACCAGAAGTTCAAGGAAACGGGCCATGAAAATGCCTATTTCCCTCTCTTGATCCCGATGAGTTTCCTGGAAAAGGAGGCTGAGCACGTTGAGGGCTTCGCGAAGGAATGCGCGGTGGTCACGCACCATCGCCTGGAACCGGCTCCAGGCGGCGGTTTGTGTCCCGCCCCCTCGGCAAAGCTCGACGAACCGCTGGTCGTCCGCCCGACGAGTGAGACGATTATCGGTTCGACGTTTGCCCGTTGGGTTCAATCGTATCGGGATTTACCAATCCTTGTGAATCAATGGGCGAATGTTGTCCGTTGGGAACTGCGGACACGACTCTTTCTCCGAACGACCGAATTCTTATGGCAGGAAGGGCATACCGTCCATGCTACCGAGGAAGAGGCCAGAGACGAGACCATGCGGATCCTCGACCTGTATGCCGAATTCGCCGAGAATCAGATGGCCATGCCGGTGATCAAGGGTGAAAAAACGGCCGGCGAACGGTTTCCTGGAGCTGTCGCAACCTATGCGATCGAGGCAATGATGCAGGATCGGAAGGCCCTGCAAGCTGGCACGTCCCACTTTCTCGGCCAAAACTTTGCCCGTGCCCAACAGATCAAGTTCCAGAACCAACAGGGCGATGAAGTCTATGCCTGGACCACCAGCTGGGGCGTCTCGACCCGATTGATCGGCGGTTTGATCATGTCGCATAGCGACGACGATGGACTCATCGTACCGCCACGATTGGCACCCGCGCATGTTGTCCTTTTACCCATCTATCATGATGAAGACGAACGGTCCTCCGTGGGATCATACTGCCAAAAACTTCAGAGACGACTCGCGGCGGAAAACTATGCCGGGGAATCCATCCGGGTTCGGATCGATGATCGTGACATCCGTGGCGGCGAAAAGAGATGGCAATGGATCAAGAAGGGAGTTCCGTTGATCATTGAAGTTGGGCCTCGAGATGTCGCTCAAGATGGAATCTTCCTAACCCAACGGCAACACGGGAGCGGAAAGGGGAAAAGTCTTCCCCAAAATGCGCTGGTTCAAGATGCATCCAAGATGTTGGCGGATATGCAGCAGGCCCTTTACGACCGCGCTCTTTTGGCCCGGAAAGAGGCAACGGTCCGGATCGATGACCTGGCTGAGTTCGAGCGGTTCTTCACTCCCAAGAATCCTGACGAACCGGAGATCCATGGCGGCTTGGCCTACTGCCACTTTCACGACGGCCCAGTGATGGAAGAAAAACTCAAAGAACTCAAAGTCACGATTCGGTGCGTGCCGCTGGACGCCGAGGAAGAGCCCGGAAAATGCATCTTCACTGGAAAACCGAGCTCGCGACGCGGCCTGTTCGCCAAAGCCTATTGAATTCTCCCATGGGAATTGTGATTCAACCCAAACCGGCCCTGCTCCTTTTCACCGCATTCAGCCGGTACCGGGAAGCCCTCGACTGGGCGCGGGGCCAAGCGGCCGGTCTCTGGGGACCCGTGCTTCTGGAAAGCCCTCTGTATCGCTTCGATCAAACCGAATATTACACTCCCACGATGGGGCCGGACCTGTGGAAACAGTTCTTTGCACTCGGCCAACTGATCGATCCCGGTTCGCTGGCGGCCGTCAAATGGCAGACCAACCGTTGGGAACTGGAATATGCCGCCGTCGCCAACCATCACAAACCGCGGCCATTGAACCTGGACCCTGGATATATCACGCCGGCCAAGCTGGTCCTCGCGTCGACCAAAGACCACGCCCATCGCATTTACCTTCAAGATGGCATCTATGCCGAAGTTACTCTCGGTTACGCGCATGGATCTTGGCATTTTTTCGAATGGACATTCCCGGACTACCGCCAAGTTGCGTATCATGAATTTTTCACACGCTGCCGCGAGTGTCTCATCGAACATCTAAGAAAAAAAACAAAAGATTCGCCGGAAAGTCCTTCCAAGTGAAATGGCTTGTCCTCTTCGCCGCCGTACCAAGTTGCCTGATCACATCGGTCGCCGTCTGGCTGGTTCGGCCTTTGGCAAGACGATGGGGATTGGTGGATCATCCGAGCGCGCGGAAAAATCATCGGGGCCCGATACCACTCGGGGGTGGTTTGGCTATCTGGTTGGGCATCCTGATCCCCTTCGTTGCCATGTTCCTGATGCTATCCGCCGTGTTTCGCACGGATCCCGCGACTGGCCCGCTAGAACTGGAAGAGATCGGGCTCCATCCCTACATCGCGCAATATATTCCAGGCCTGGCCGCGCAACAGGGCAAACTCTGGATCCTGCTTGCCGCGGCAACGGCCATGCTGGTGGTTGGACTCTGGGACGATTGGCGGCCTTTGAAATGGGGATTCCGGCTTGGATTTCAAACGTTGATCGCCTGCCTCGTCGTCTGGCAAGGTTGGCGGATGTCCCTTTTCATCGATGCGCCTGCGATTACCTTTTGCCTCTCTGTGATCTGGATTGTCGGGATCGTCAATGCGTTCAACATGCTCGACAACATGGACGGCCTTTCGGCCGGAGTGGCATGCATTGCAAGCACGCTCTTGGCAATTGTCATGCTGATCGCCCCCGATCCCCAGACGCATGCACCGCAACTTTTTGTTGCCGGTTTCCTGATGGTCCTGGCCGGAGCACTCGCCGGATTCCTCTGGCATAACCGGCTCCCCGCATCGATTTTCATGGGGGATGCGGGGAGTTACTTGATCGGTTTCTTGATCGCCACCTCGACGTTGATGGCGACCTTTGCCGGCGGGAACCTCCCACGGCACGCGATCCTAGCGCCCCTTTGTGTCTTGGCAGTACCGATCTATGACACGCTCACGGTCCTGGGAATTCGTTTCCGCGAGGGTCGTAGCCCGGTGGTTGGCGACCGATCGCACTTCTCCCACCGCCTTGTGGAACTCGGCCTGAGCCCAAAACAGGCCGTTTGGACGATTTATCTGCTCACCGCCGCGTGCGGACTGGGAGCGCTCCTGCTCCATCAGGTCCGTGGCTTCGGTGCATGGATCGTCCTGCTGATGATCGTATGCATCCTGATTGTGATTGCGATTTTGGAAACAATTGGGCGGAGGCACTGACATCAGGCCCCAACGATCACCCGCCGATCCGGTTCGCCCATGGCTCCTCGCGGCCGTGAGCTGCCTGCTGGTGGCGCGGCCGTTTACTCCCGGCGTGGCGCAAGCCCTGTATGGCCAGGGTGGTCTTTTTGTTCTCCTTTGGCTCCTTCTGCTGCTCGTTCGGCAGCTAACGGATCTCCGCCGTGGTCCGGCGCCAATTCATATTTCCTTCCTGGACGTGATTCTCGGCCTGTTTTTCGCTTGGCTGATAATCAGTGGCATCGCCGCTTGGATCCAGTCGAGTCCACGGCCGGCAATCAATTCGATGTGGCAATGGCTCTCCATGGGGGTGAGCTACCTTCTCGTACGCCAACTATTCACATCATGGCACGCAATCCGGGCGATTGTGGCCGTTCTGATCGGTTTGGCAGCGGGCATGGCAGCCATCGGCCTGGAACAACAATACCGGAGTGCCCCCGAGGCACAGCGCGTCTTTTTGGAAGCGAAGGATGATCCGGAAGCCCTGTGGGATCTGACCGGGGAATGGCTGCCTCCCGGTTCGGCCCAACGGCAACGTTATGAAAATCGCCTTTTCAGTCCCGAGCCGACGGCCACGTTCGCGCTGGCCAATTCATTGGCCGGATTCCTCGCCCCTTGGTTCGTGATTCTGATCGGCCTTGGAATCAGGGCTATCCGTTCCTCCAATCATGTTGGAGACAATTGGAATCCCTTGCCCCAATTCCCGGCACAAGAGAAAAAGTCACCGTCCTCTCCTTCTCCACTTGCCGTTCGGCATCGACAGTCCAGACCACAATCTAGTTTAAAAACCGCATGGATGCGACAAAAACAGCGATTTCGCTTCTTCCAAGGAGCCATGGTCTTCGTTCTTCTCGTCGCGTCTCTTCTCTTAACGAAAAGTCGCAGCGGTTATCTAGCGGCGGTTCTCGGAATCGGATTGCTATGGCCCCTCTGTTTCTCCGGAATGAGATTGAGACAGGTGTTTTCTTTCGCAGTCCTTGCCACCGCACTCCTCGGAATCCTTCTCGGACTTGGCATCGCAGCCGGATGGCTCGACCGAGCCATCCTGACAGAAGCAGAAAAGTCGCTTGGTTACCGCCTTCAATACTGGCAATCCACCAGTTCCATAATCGGCGCCTACCCACGCCTTGGCTGTGGTCTCGGACAGTTCCAAGACACTTATACTGCCTACAAACTCCCGGACGCCAGTGAAGAGATCGCCGATCCCCATAACTTTCTACTGGAAGTTGCTGCCACCGCGGGGATTCCGGCTGCCCTTTTATTGATAACGGCACTTGGCCTTTTAATCCTTCAAGCATTTCGGAAGGGGGATGCGATGGAGGAAACGCGGGTGGGAACCGATATCGATGGTATCGGGAGCGGCCTGTCGAATGTTCATGGACAGGCCACTGGAACCGGGAATCGCGAGGGGCGCACGGAGCTCTTTGCGACGGAAATCAAGCCCGTCTATTGCGGGGGGATCG
>JAFGFZ010000517.1 GCA_016930815.1 Pirellulales bacterium
ACCCTCCCGTCTCTCCACCCTGGGCTTGTATAAGGTCGCCCCGTTGGGGCTGAGGCTTTGATTGACTTGTGTAAAACAACAAGGGCAACGCCCTAGGCTACGGCAAATCTCGCCTTCGGGAAAAACGCATTGAACGATGCGAAAAGCCTATCACATCAAGCGCGAACTGCCAGCCCTTTGTCCAATGCGATCGTTTCTATCGCGATATCCAAGTCGATGGGCAGCCGATCGGTCAGGGGAAGGTGAACCATCCCATCCCGCTTCGAGGTCCGGTCCTTGAATCGGGTCGCTGCAACTTCACCAACCGCGACATCGCGGGCACTGCTCTCCATTGCGGCCGGTACCAGATCTTGAATCAATCCATGAACGGGAATCGGGGCCAGGATTTCCGCCTGGCTACTCAATGGGACCGTGCTATTGGCATCGAGTTCACGGATGGCCAGGTCGAAACGAATGGCCGACGATTCCGGGGTACTGACTGGTAAGGCCAAGTCGTCTGCAATCCCTTCGTCAGCAGCAAGTGTTTCATCCGAGCCAGGAACTTCCTCGACGCCGGAGTTTCCCCCGCTGCCAGCATCGGCGGCGGCCCCACCACCTCCGAGACCGAGCTGCCACAACAGGAAATCATTGCCATCAACGTCTCCATCCCCATCCGCATCCCCGTTGGCATGCGTGGCACCCGTCGTGGTCCCGAATCCGTCGACCCATTCTGTCAAGTCAGAGCCATTCACCGCGTGATCGTGGTTGAAGTCGGCATCGTCAAAAACGACGGGAGCCGTCTTAATTGCATTGAAGACGTAGTCTTCCACTTCACCGCCCAGGGCAGGGCCGGTATAGGAATCGATGCCATACTCGCCATAGCGGAACCGAGCATAAACGGGTCCTACCGTGACATATCCGGGGATATCTATTGTCAGATGATTGACGCCGGGATCCAGCAAGACGTTCGTGAAGACCCGCTCGCCTACGTCGTCCCAATCGCCATCGCGGTTGTAGTCCATCCAGCCCTGGAGGTAACCTCCCGGTGTATTGGCGGTTGCCGTGATACGGACCGTTGTGTTCGCGGTAATTGGATCGAGGACCCCAATGCCGTCCTCATCCGCCAGACCGGTCATATCGTCGCCCATCGCATTCGCATCAGGCTGCCCATTGACCTCGCCATCAACACCCGAGCCCATATAAAAGAACGGCTGGATCTTGTGGTTCGGTCCGTTTTCAGACGCAAGTGTTGGATAGCCAAGCAGGTCCCCCCAGTCGGATGTCAATTGATTGCTATATCCGAAATTGACATTCTGGATCGTCTGATTGGGAAACACCTGGAACAAATAGCTTCCATCCCCGCCAGGGACGGTCTGATCCCATCCAGGCTGGTTGACGGCGCGCACGCGATAAAAATTGGAGACGAGATTCGTGAATGTGTAGGCTCCAAGCGAGTTGGTTCGCATGGACGGTTCACCGAGTCCCACCAAACCATCGTTGTCAAGATCAAGGAAGACAATCCAATTGTTAAGGCCAGGCTCGCCAGCATCACGAATACCGTCCTCATCCATGTCGTTGAAGACATAACCGGTCACGGTGGCGTAGGATGGAACGGGTGGTTCGCCATTGGTCGAAGGGATACCGACACCAAACGTCAAATTCGAAACCGTTTCACCGGCATCGATATACAGCATATGGAATCCCATCTCAGGCGTGGTGACCTCGAGATTATTCTGTGGAATTACGAAAATCGCGTAGACACCGGTCCCTTCGTCGACAAAGAGTGTGTAATTGCCGAGAAAATCGGTCGTCGTGAAGACATCGCCCGTGGACGGGACGCCATCCTTGTTGATATCGGCGAAGACCGTGAAATTCGTTGCCGGCGGTTCACCGTTGTTGTAACCATTGCCATCGTTGTCAATGAAGACGTTCCCGGTGATCATGATCGGATTCGGATCGAGCAGGAGTGAATCCAACTGCATCCGGTCGCCTTCATCGAGCGATACGTTGATCACGGCCTCGCCATCGGTAACTAGCATCGTGGGTGGCACTTCAACGCGTACGATATAATCACCAGGATCCAAGTCGAAATACCAGTTGCCATCATTGCCGGTCATGAAAAACGGCTCAAACGATTCGCGAAGCCCGTTCTCGTTCATATCGACATAGATAATCATCTCCGCTGCTTGTGGTTCGATTGGAATCTGGTCCCCGAATGGATTCGCCTCCGTGTCGATAAGCATGTTCCCGTTCAAGTCGAAGGCGATATCACCCTGAACCCGCGCGGAACCTTCGGCCTCGGTACCGTACCAATCGAGTCGTAGTGCCTGGAGGTGCGCCCCCGAAGCCCGCGAGAAATTGAGGAAGTCGAATATCCATTCCCCACCAAGGCGTTCACCCCAGAAGTTGTTCGTCTTGAACGTCCATTCCAAAGCACCCGTGCTGGACGCCCAAGCTCCACCGGCGGTCAGCAGGTCGACCGTCCCGTCAGGCGATGTGGCGTAAATCTCAAAATTTGCGCTGTCATCTGGGGCATCGTCCCAGATCGTGGTGACTTCCAGCCATTCGACGACCATATCATCCGGCATCTCGTATGTTATAAACGGAGCGCCGGGATTTTCATCGCCCTCGCTACCCAGATTCATGGGACAGAAGTTGTCCGTGCAGGCAACAATCTGCCCGGAGACACCAGGAAATATCCAGTAACTGGCGCCATGGATTGTATCCGGATCGAAGCGATGGATTTCATCGGCCACCGGGGTCCAGTTTTCAGCCAGTGCCACTGCGACCTTGGCATCGACGATGCCATGGCCGAGGCCGTAGCTGAACGTGTTGCCGGCGCTATTTTCATAGAAATAGGGCTCAAATTCAAAAATGATGTTATCTGGCTGGCCAACATATTGATTGAATCCCGTCATATCGGCTGAACGCACAAGAATATGTTCGACGTCACGATAGGTCAGGTTGGGATTTGCCTCGAGCATTAAGGCAACCACACCGGCAACGACCGGCGCGGCGGATGATGTACCACTGAATCTGGATGTGTAGTTGGTATCTGGAAAATAATCTCTTGAAAACGGATCTGCATTAATGGGGTCCTCATCACTGCCTTCCATATTGTATCCGTAATTGTCGCCGATTAAGTCGGTTGTCCAAATGCCGCTACCATAGACGGGGATGCTTGAAAAGCCGTAAGCAGAACCAGAATAAGCGGAGGTGAGAAGTGAAGCTCCATAGCTGGAGTAGATAGCTTGAAAACCTTCCTCCGTCACAGCACCAACGGATATGGTATAGCGATCGCTTTTATTACTATCCCAGTCACATGACCCACCCCCCAATCCGGCATTGCCAGCAGACCAAATGTAGATGTTTCCCAGTCCGTTCCGTCCAAAGAAATGGGCATCTTGAATGGCTTGGGTCTCAAATGGGGAGGCCGCGATAACACCACCGCTCTGGTTATAACCCCAACTATTATTGTAGACATCGATAATTTCGTCTTTGTGTCTCAAGACGTCATAGAAGTCTTCGGGTTCAACATAACCTCCAATTGCGCGAATTCCAATAATATCGGCATCGTAGGCAACGCCCGCGATACCGATACCATTGTTTCCCACGCCTGCTGCAACTCCAGCCACACATGTGCCATGCAGATCGGTTAGCATATTCCCAGGCGCAGGGTTCGGGTCATTCCCGATATAGTCATAATCCAGAAGGCCGTTGTAATGAGCCACCAGGTCGGGATGTGTGTATTGGAGCCCGGTGTCAATAATCCCAATTTGAATACCATCACCTGTGTACGAATCCCATACAGGAAAGACATTGATATCCTCGCCCCATTGGGCGTAGACCGGAAAGTGGTCCGGATTACCTATTTCCTGGCCCGTGCTGACCAGATGCCACTGGTATTCGAAATAGGGATCGTTCGGGAAATAATCTAAGATCTTTTCACTAGGTACCGATGGATAGAAGTTTCGGACATTCGAATTGTTGCCGAGCTGGATGAGCCAGTCATTCAGACAGACATCGCCAGCCGCGACGCTCGACGAGACGACGTAGGTGTTCTCAATCGGCAGGAAGGCTTCGGCGAATGTCGATCCCAACTGGCTCGCGAGGCCGTTCTCGCTCAACGTATCAAAGGTCCGCACAATCCACGATTCCGCCGCCGTCATCTCCTCGACCGTGTAGTGGCTTAAGTCGGAATAGTAGTTAAATGAAGCATCGACGGCCCGCACGGTGGATTCGGCCAGGTCGGCCGTCAAGGCCGGCGACATGGCCATGCGGTCGGCCGTGGTTAAGAAATCGGGCAGTTCGCCCGGGATTTCTTCGGTCTGGCTTACCCATCCCATCGTGGATAGCATGTGCCGTCCTTCCAGCAGTTCGAACAGATACTGCCGGCGCCGCTGAGGCCGAATCCGGTTCTGACGGTTGGGATGACGCAAGAATTTGCCTTTGGACATGATTTTGATCTACCTGTTCACTGTTCCGTGAGGCCTCACTGCCGACACCGTGTGCGGCAGCCCCATTCCTCTTATTACACTTCTGCTAAGAAAGGGGCGTGGAA
>JAFGFZ010000097.1 GCA_016930815.1 Pirellulales bacterium
CCGGTTCTCGACAACGCGACCGATAGTGAGGGAACTTTTTCCTTATCACTGGCCGGTGGACGGATTCCATTCGGTGCCGTGCAGCGGGCCAATCTGGCGGGTCAACTTCAGGTTCATTCCGTCCGGGTGATGCCGGGGCCATTAGCCCGCCAGATCATCCAGTTCGTCGAACAGATTGGGATCCTCTTCAAATCGGGCCAATCATCGCTTACTTGGTTAACCATTCAAAATCGGGCCATTGATTTCCGTGTGGTGGATGGCCGGGTTCACCATCAGGGTCTTGAATTTTCGATTGGGGATGTCGCCGTCCGGTCGTCCGGTTCCGTTGGTTTTGACGAAACACTCGCCCTGCTCTTGGATATTTCGATTCCCGATTCCTGGATCGCGAAAGAGCCTTTTTTGAGGGGATTGCGCGGCCAGACAATCCGGCTGGTGGTCCAAGGCACATTTTCAAAGCCCCAGCTGGACCGGGAGGCCCTCCGCAAGCTTGCCCAACAGGTCGGCCGCGGTGCGGCCCAGGGTGCAATCCAAGAAGGTCTTGAACATGCCCTGGATCAACTTCTGAAGCCGCGCCCGTAGGATGCGATTACATGAATTCCCAGCGGCCGTACGTGACGACATAGAGCCCCAAAAGCAGGTTCGTGACACAATGGGCCGCGACACAGTCCCACAAGCTGCGGGTGCGGAGCATGAGCCAGGTGATCAAAGTGAACCAGACCATGGCAGCAAAGACTTCCGCGGGATGCATCAGCATGGGAACCACGGTGCCGGCGATCAGCGCGGCCGGCGTGGCATCACCAAAAGGTACCTTCCACCATGCGTGTTCCATGATGAAACGCATCAGGAATCCACGCAGGAAAAATTCCTCGATTACCGGAACGACGAGGACCAGCCCAATGAAACGGATAGCCAGGAAACTGGTTGCCCAAACCGGATTGCCGGCGAGTTTTTCCAGCGGATTGAATGTGCTCCGCTCCCCAAGTCCGAGAAATGATTCCAAGCCGATTGGTGTTAAAACTTTTTCTTCCAAATTGAGAATGCAAAAACCAATCCAGAAACACGCGCCCACCACTCCGACCGCGATACTTAAACCTGAAATGCGGAACGGGAATGCCAGATAGCCTCGGAAAACAAAGGCCATTGCCAGGAGCGTTGCCGCGATCTTGGCCACGTAAATGATGGGATAGTGCTCGTAACCGATGGCCAGGCCTAGCCATGCCCCGCCAGTCTGATTGGGTGTCGGTTCCAGGATTCCACCAATCCAGAAGACAAAAAACGGCAGGAGGAATGTCAACCATGGATATTTCAATAGCAAACCGGCCGGCGGGATTCCGGAAGCCTGGTTGCCAGTCAGCTTAGGAGAATCTGGTGTTGTTACTTCCATCAGAATTCATCTCGGATATTGTCTACGGGTGAAATGCCAGGATCTGGATTCATGGGCCCCTGGACACAAAAAAGAGATCCGCTCACAAGGTGTCCCGCGGATGTGCGATGCACATCGAAGAACTTGCCCCATTTTCTTGCGCTGGCAATTTCCATTCTAATCAGGCACTAGCACAATGGACGGAACAGATTATGATGCAGCATTGTCCTTTTTGGGATGCCCTGCCCGAATAATCGAAAAAAGTGGCACAATCCGGACTGTTTTTAGGAATGGCTGTTCAGCCAATGGACCTGTACAAATTACGCAACCTTGGTATATCCGCGCATATCGATTCAGGCAAGACAACCCTGAGTGAGAGGATTCTGTTCTATACGGGCCGTATCCACAAGATCGAAGACGTCCATGGCGCGGGCGCGGGCGCGACCATGGACCACATGGAACTTGAAAAGGAGCGTGGCATCACCATCACCAGCGCGGCCACGAGTATCGATTGGAAAGGTTATCGAATTAACCTGATTGATACTCCAGGTCACGTCGATTTCACTGTCGAGGTGGAGCGGAGTCTCCGTGTTCTGGATGGTGCGATTCTGGTCCTTTGCGCGGTCGGGGGCGTCCAGGCCCAATCGTTGACAGTGGATCGCCAGATGCGGCGGTATCATGTCCCGCGGCTGGCATTCATTAATAAAATGGACCGGGTGGGAGCGGACCATGAGAATGTTTGCCGGCAGATCCGGGAGAAGCTCGACGACGATGCGATCCTCATGCAAATTCCAATCGGACGCGAACGGTCATTTCAAGGAATGATTGACCTCGTTCGAATGCGGGCCTTCTACTTTGATGGGCCGCAGGGCCAGGACGTCCGCGAGGAAGTAATTCCAAGGGAACTCGAAGATGAAGCGGCTGCTGCCCGGCAACGGATGCTCGAAGCCCTGTCCCTGTATAGTGACGAACTGATGGAGCTGTTGCTCTCGGAGGAAGACGTCCCCGAAGAATTGATTCACTCCGTGACGCGGAATGCCGCGTTGGGGCAGGACATGACTCCGGTCTTTCTCGGATCCGCCTTCCGCAATAAGGGAGTCCAACCGCTCCTTGATGCGATCACCCGCTACTTGCCATCTCCCGTCGAACATGATCTATTCGCCCAAGAATACGAGAATTCAGAAAATAAAATTCCGCTGATGCCGGATCCGGCCAGGCCGTTCGTTGGCATGGCGTTCAAAATTGTCGATGACGAGTACGGCCAACTCACTTTCATGCGGATTTATCAAGGGACGATACGGAAGGGGGGCCAGTACTACAATCAGCGGACCAGTCAGCGGGAACGATTCAGCCGTATTCTCAGAATGCATGCCGATCGCCGCCAGGAAATTCCTCAGGCCTCCGCCGGCGATATCGTGGCGGTTCTCGGGATCGATGCCGCCAGTGGCGATACCTACGCCGCGGATCCGAAATTTTGCACGCTTGAAAGTATTTTCGTTGCCGAACCGGTGATCAAGATGTCGATCGCTCCGGTCAAGCGGGACTGTGCCGACCGGCTCGGGAAAGCCCTGGCTCGATTTTGCAAGGAGGACCCGACTTTTCAACGGATGCATGATCCAGAGACTCAAGAGACAGTCATTGCTGGGATGGGTGAATTGCACCTGGAGATTTATGTCGAGCGAATCCGGCGCGAATATCAAGTCGATGTCCAGGTCGGCCCGCCGAAGGTCAGCTATCGGGAAACACCGACGCAGCCGGCCCAGTTCAACTTCAAACACAAGAAACAAACGGGCGGTTCCGGCCAGTATGCCCATATTGAGGGCATTTTCCGACCGCTGACGGACGCTGAAATGGCCGAAACCGAAGAGAATCTGGTTTTTGAGGATCATGTCACCGGCGGACGAATCCCCAAACATTTCATCCCAGCCATCCAGAAGGGCTTTCAAGCCATGATGCAAAAAGGCCCCGTCGCCGGATTCCCGGTGGTTCGGCTCCATGTCGACCTGAACGACGGCTCCTATCACGAAGTCGATAGTTCCGAGATGGCCTTTACAATCTGCGCCCAGAACTGTTTCCGCGAAACGTTCCAAAAAATGAAACCGGTCCTGCTCGAACCAATCATGGCGGTCGAGATTGAATGCCCGGAATCATTCCAGGGAAATGTCAGCGGAAACATTTCAGGTCGCCGAGGGGTAATCACATCGACCAATGTATACCTGGGAATCTCCAAAATATACGCCGAGGTCCCCTTGGCCGAAATGTTCGGCTATGCAACCGACCTGCGAAGCTTAACTCAGGGTCAAGGAACGTTTACAATGGAACTATCCGGGTACAAGCCAGTCCCCGTTGTCCTGCAAGGAAAGATCATCGAGGAGCGCAGGCACAAGATGCAACCAGTTTGAGGGGAGGCTTCATTAACAAGTTGCGGGCCTAATCCGTATTGGGGAGTCTTGCCATGGCGGAACGTTTTCCTGACCGTCAAACAATGGGCCGCAGCGCCGAACGGCAGATGCGGCAATGGGCCATTAGCCTCCAGGTCGAAGAACAACGTCGCCGGGAGCGGATCGAAGAATTCCAACCGGCCGTTCACCCCTATTTGGCCATTTCCCGGGAGGCTGGCGCGTACGGCAGCAGAGTCGCGGCCCTCGTTGGCAAACGCCTTGGCTGGCAAGTCCTCGATCGCCAATTGCTCAATTACATGGCCGATCATTATAAGCTGGCCAACGACATGCTGGAATTCGTCGATGAAACGACCAGCAATTGGCTGATCGAAATACTTGGAAAATGGCTGAGCCGGCAGGTTGTCACGCAGACCGAATATGTCATGCACGTTGGCCGAATCGCACTCCTGGCGGCGCACCATGCAAGTACCGTCTTCGTTGGTCGCGGAATCCAATTCCTGCTTCCGAGCGAAAAAGGATTGACCGTCCGGATCATCGCACCGCGCGAACTACGAATCCAACGCATGGTCGAGCAGAAAGCAATCAGCCCGCAAGATGCGGCAAAGGATATCGACGAGCGCGATCGTGGACGCCGCGAATTCCTGAAGAGATATTTCCACTGCGATGTCGACGATCCGCACCTCTATGATATCACCATCAATACGGAACGCCTGGACGAGAATCAGGCCGTGGAACTGATTCTCCATCTGATCCAGCTGCGGTTTCCCTGTTGACGGATTCCAGGTGCATTTCGCCGAAGGCGAAATGCACCGTAGCCTAGGGCAACGCCCTCGTTGTTTTACACAAGTCAATCGAAACCTCAGCCCCAACGGGGCGACCTTATACAAGCCCAGGGTGTAGAGATGGGAGGGTACCGACCGTCTCGTAACCCTGGGATAGGTAACGCAATATATTCCATAAAACCCCAAAGGGGTGGCCCTAAACGAACACCATTTTAGGGCCACCCTTTCAGGGTTTTGATTAGGCATGGAACAGCAACCCAGGGTTGCGCCAATGCTCGCAGAGCTCGCATTGGCTTCACCCTGGGCTGTGATAGCGACGCCCCCTTGGGGCTTTGGATCGAACAGGCTATAACCAACGATCTTTCTTTTGTTTTGTTAGAGCCCCCTCGCCCATGTTCCTTTTCTTTGCCAGCGATCATGGCAATATCCGCCCCAGCGGGGCGAATAGGCAAATGGAACCTTTTGAGCTGAAATGCCATCTAATCATCCATGACCACTGCTGGCCGTCTGCCTGAGGGATGGCCTGCTAGCGCGCATCTTCCGTGAATTTCGCCGCGCAGCAGACGGCTGATGAAACATGCGGGCTAGCATGCCGGTATGGCTCTTTATAGGTTGACATCCGATACTCCCTAGTTCGAGGACAGGACAATGCATGCAACACGCTGTTTGCTGAACCGGCCGTATAACGTAGTCCGCTGGGCCGCACGGATTTCAGCCCTTTTACTGATCGGATTCGTTGCCATGTTTGTAATTGGCGAAGGGCCGCCGAATCCATTCAATCAACCAGTTGCCGTGAATCTGGAACTTGCGGCGATGGCCGGGGTCCTGATCGGCCTCGCCATCGGCTGGTGGAAAGATTGCCTCGGCGCGATCATGACATTTATGGGCCTGATCGCGTTCTGCGCCGTTGAATTATCCACCAACGGCAACCCGCCAGGTCCTTCCTTCGCCCTCTTCGCCATCCCCGGCATCCTCTACTTGATTGCCTCCTGGGGTTCCTGGCGCGAACAGCTCAGCGCGGAGAGTGGTTACACCAGCTGATTCGGACGCTTTGTTAGGTCGCGGTCTCCCGACTGTGACTTCCATGGCATTAACCTAACGCGGCAGATGGTCCCAACCCATCGTAGGCGGGTCTCTCCGAGACCCGCGTCCCGGTCTCGGAGAGACCGGGCGACACTCCCGACAACGAGTTTCGTGCCGGGGAGGAGAAGAACCATTGCCGTTGCAGAAGGCTGTGGCTACGCTGGGTGATATGACAATTCAATCCGTCCATAAGAGTTCGCCAAGCATTGCGGATCGCCGTTCGGATGATCTATGGAAGGACTACTCCATGGCACTCGATGACGTTGCCGACCGATTGATACGAATCACCAGTGTCCTTCGCAAGGCCAATGTGCCGTATGCTCTCGTTGGTGGCCAGGCTGTTGCGTTGTGGGTTGCCACCCGGGACCCGGCTGCCGTCCGCACGACGAAGGACATTGACATCCTACTCCGCCGGGAAGATCTCGGTCCCGCCCGCTCCGCCGCCCTCGATGTCGACATGGACTACTTCGAAACAATGGGTGTCGGCATGTTCCTCGAACGAAAGAATCCCAATCCGCGTCATGGAGTCCATCTCGTCTGGGCCGGCGAACTGGTCCGGCCGAATGAAGCTCTGCCAGCACCCGGCATCGAGTACCGGACCGTCTTGCCCGGTGGCTATGACGTGGTTCAACTCGATTCGCTCATCTCGATGAAACTCACAGCCTTCCGCGATCAGGACCGTGTCCACCTTCGCGATATGATCGACATCGGTCTTGTGAATCGCGAATTGATTGCCAATTTGCCAGATGCATTGGCGACGCGCCTGAAATCACTGCTCGACGAAGCAGGGCGGTAGGCATGCCCTAATCTTCAAACCATGTATCAAGGGATAGATCTCCTTGCATGTGACTATTAAAGCCATACCAATCGTAATCGCCGCTGGGATCTCTGTGTGGCGGTTCGCCGGCGTCGTCATCATGATCGAGGCCATAGCTATAGAGCAAAAATCCATCGCCTGATTGGCGATAAACGAGTGGACCATGACCAAACGGATCGCGGGGTACTTCTGATAAGTATTCGGGGACGAGTTCGGTTAGCGAATAAGGTAGAGTGCCGCGTTCTAATTGATGGGCGCGAATGGCAAGGTCGGCCATGAGAAGCCGAGTGATTGTTTGCCGTCGTAAATTAATTTCTCTCATTCCTTTTAAAGTTGGATCTTTCCATCCAGACAGATCTTCAATAATAAAGAATAGCCGACCAAACCATCCTTGAGCGTGTTGTTGCCAGATTCTCTCACGATGGATCACCTCGCTCTCTGGTTCTCTTAGCTTTTCATATTGTTCTAGCTGGTCAATCATATGGTGGCACTGTTTGGTGGAAAGTTGCCTTCGGATTCCGGCCAGTTGACTGTGGCCGATTCCTTCTACTGCCCAACCAGTAATTGAGTGAATAAAAAGTCCTCCGCGAGCCGATTTCACACCGAGTTTGATACAATCGAGATAAGATTTAATAGAGTCATCAAGACTTCCATCCCACTCGGCAACTCTCCCAGCTGTTACCAGCGCACGTGCAAGTGTGCGAATATGCAACATACCATCAAGATCTGCATCAACATTAAATTTCACCGGCACCATGCACTCACGATCCAATCCTAATCTCAAGCGATCGTATGCGACACTGTATTGTGCCGTTTCTTTTGCAAGGAGATCTTCGGCCGTTACGTCCCAGTCTGGAAATATAGTGCTCGCTTCCATCATCTTTCCGGCGGCGATGAGATCATCATAGCCATTTGGCTTCGGCAAGTTGATCGGAGGAATCGGCGTTGGTGTCAACAATCGAAAGCACACGTAGAAAGGTAATGACACGGTTGCAATGGTTAAAAGAACAAAAATAACTTTTGTTAGAGAGGAGAAAACGAAATTAACGCGCGCAGATATTTGTCTAGCTGACGGTTTTATTGCATTTTGGTGCCAAAATCTTGCACCAGCTTTACGCGCCAACCAGAGCCAAATCCTGACAATACAAAAAATTGCACCAATGATCCAAAACCATGCATTTGCATGACGAGGATTCGTAACTGGGAAGGGTATGGTGAAATCGATGGGTGGCCACCCCCAACCGTTCTCGAAACTACACAGCGCTTCATCAAAGAAAAATAAAGAGATAATGATACCTGCAAGGAATCCAATGATAACTATGCTATGAATTCGTACTTTCCACCAATGAGTCTTTGATGGACGAGCTGTCCACGATCCGGCAAGTGTTGCTACAGCGCCGGCCACACCTATTAACACAACATTCGACCAGGACTTGAGAGTACCCGCCGGCAACTTCGTCCAGATCGCCGCAGCAATCGCGAAAAGTGCCATCAACAAGAGGATCGATAAGACCGAATAACGTGGCAAACGACGACGTTTCATCGTTGGTGGATTTGGGATTGCATCTTCACTGGCAAGTTCACCACCACAATCCGCCTGTTTCCGTTGGCGAAACGCTAGAACGATATGGGCCATCGATGCGATGATGGCCGCTTCGACCGCCAATGCGACAAACGGTTCATATGCAGGGACGAATAGCAGTGGCGCAAGTGCTGCCAGGACGATCATCGTGCGTAGGAACCAATGCCATGGTGACGAGCCGGCCCACAGTGCGAGCAATCCCACGCTGGCGGAGGTCGTAGCGATCAGGATGCCGAAGATGGTGACCAAGGGCAGGAGATCTTCCTGTGGTGTAAAAAACATGTTCTTTACTGAGACGAGCTCGATATGGCCAGAGAGAGATAGTGGGGTGTGGATAGTGTGGAATTATTATACAGACGAGGAGGTCATTCACACGGCCTTTTTAAGTGCGTGATTGGCCCTTTTAGAACGTGTTTTGAAATTCATATCACCCTCCCGCTTGCGGGAGGGTCGGACGCGGTAGCGGCCGGGGAGGGTAAGAAGGGAGCACCCTCCCCGGCCCTTACGGGCCGACCCTCCCAGAGGGTGGGCTGATAAAAA
>JAFGFZ010000518.1 GCA_016930815.1 Pirellulales bacterium
ACCGTCTGGAAGCTCCGCTGGACGCCCTGATTGCCTCCCCATACTTCCATGCACTGCATTCGCTCTGAATTTTTTTGGTTCATCAGCATGCCGAAACTAGATAGTGATCCATACCCAAATTCGAAATCAACCATGCGACATGGATTCGCATCAACAAGTCCCATATCGGTTCAGGTACGGTTGAATGATCATCCAAAGCCTAGCGAAAATCAGCGGCGTTGCAACTGGGGAATCACGCGTCTCCACGGCCACGAAGAAGACCATTTCGGCGAAATGGCGGTCATAGTCCTTCCGGCATCATTGACAAAGAAGCCCTAGTCATTGACAAAGAAGGGATTGCCCGGCACATTTTCAGCTCGCAGTTCGCAGCAGGCAGGCACGTTTCCGAGGTTGAGAGCCTCAGTCTGTAACATGCCCGCATGGCGCGCGCATGTTTGCAAGGCCTTCTGGGTTGTGGGCTTGGCACACGTTGGGCCATGGTTTGATAGCTGGCGGTCAGTGAAATATTGGCCGCATATCGCGGCTTCAGCGGAGTGGCAGATGAAAATCGCAATCATTGGTTCCGGCATTAGCGGCCTACTGGCAGCCCGCTTACTTGCCAGCGATCATGATATCCACCTATTCGAGGCCAACGGCTATGCAGGTGGGCACACAAACACGGTCGCGTTCGAGGCATTCGGATCGCAATATGCCGCCGATACGGGCTTTATGGTTTTCAACGATCGTACGTATCCCAACTTCGTCCGAATGCTTCAGATCCTGGAAGTTCCCGCACGCCAAAGTGACATGAGCTTCAGCGTGCGATGTGACAAGAGCAGCCTGGAATACCAGGGCAGTTCCCTGAACGGCCTGTTTGCTCAACGTTGCAATCTGGTGCGACCATCTTTCTACCGGATGCTTTTGGATGTGCTTCGCTTCAACCGCCAGTCACTCGAACTCTTGCGGGAAGAGGGCTACGATCTGGAGTTAGGCCAGTACTTGGACCGCAACCGATACAGCCGGGAATTCGTCGAGCACTATCTGATTCCGATGGGGGCTGCGATCTGGTCTGTGCCGCCCGAGCGGTTTCGGCAGTTCCCAGCGCGTTTCATTGCAAGCTTCTTCAACAACCATGGGCTCCTGACTGTCCGGAATCACCCACAATGGAAAACCGTCCAAGGGGGCGCCGTGCGATATGTCGAAGCCCTGACGCGTCCCTTCGCCAACCGTATTCGGCTCAATTGTGCCGTAACCTCGGTCCGTCGCCAACCAAACCATGTGGCCGTGACCTGGAAGCACGGTGGGCCCGAGGATTACGACGCCGTTGTGTTGGCTACGCATGCCGACCAGTCGCTGCGGATGCTCGCCGACGCCAGCGAGGTGGAACGGGAGATCTTGGGAGCATTTTCCTACCAACGGAATGAGACGGTTTTACACACCGATCCCTCGTTATTGCCCCGTCGTCGCCGGGCCTGGGCCTCGTGGAACTATCGGATCCCCCAGAAAGAGGGCCAGCCGGTTGTACTCACTTATAACTTGAATCGACTTCAAGGCCATGTTTCGCCCGATCCTATCTGTGTTACATTGAACGCGACTGAATTGATCAACGAAAAGAAAATTCTCCGCCGGATCGAATACCATCATCCAGTCTATAGCCGCGAAGCCCTCGCGGCACAGAAGCGACTTCACGAAATCAACGGCAGGAACCGGACCTACTTCTGCGGGGCATATTGGGGGCATGGCTTTCACGAGGATGGCGTCAATAGCGCCCTGGCCGTCGGCCAGTGTTTCGGCAAACGGTTGGAATCATGCACAGTTGCATCTACACAGGACATGTCCAACACCGGCGGCTGAGCCCATCAAAGCACGTTTTCCGCTATGGTCTCTACCTGGTGTACTTGGACCTTGATGAACTGCCATTGCTCCTCGAGGGCGGTTACGGTCTTGGTCGGGCCACCTTCTCCCCGGCCTCGTTCCGCCGTGCCGACCACCTTGGCGATCCGCATGTGCCCTTGGCCGATGCCGTTCGAGAGTTGGTCGAACAGCGGACGGGTTGTCGGCCGGCTGGACCAATCCGCCTGCTCACGCTTCTGCGGAATTGGGGCTACTACTTTAATCCATTAAGCCTGTATTACTGCTTCAACGGGACCGGGCAGTCTGTGGATGCCGCCGTGGCCGAGGTTAGCAACACGCCTTGGCACGAGCGGCATTGGTACGTGCTTCACAAAGAGAACCGCATCGGTGAGCTATCTCAACTGCGGTTCCGGCACCCGAAGGGATTTCACGTCTCGCCCTTTATGGACATGGACATGTCGTATGAATGGCATTTGCGCGCCCCCGGATCGGAATTGAGCATGGCAATCATCAATACCAGGGGCGATGAGCGGTTGTTTGACGCGAGTCTGGTTTTAAAACGCCGTGAGTTGAGTCGTTGGTCGATGTTTCGCGTGTTGGCCCGCTATCCTTGGATGACGGGACGGGTAACGCGGGCCATCTACTGGCAGGCGTTTCGTCTGTGGCGGAAGAAATACCCGTTCTATACCCATCCAAAGCACAGCAATGGCTCGGAGTCATGAAAACCATGACGAACGTTTTACTGCAAGCAGTCAAGCGGTCTGGGGATGTCGGGGAGTATCCCGACCGAGTCCTCCGGCACCTTGTGTGGCGGCGATTGGAGAACCTCGACGTTGGCCGGCTTTCGATCGACGACGGCGGCCGGCTCCGTGAATTCGGGCGTTGGGCTGAAGATGCCCTGACCGCCCATATCGAAATCCGCGATCCTCGCTTCTACCGGCTCTTGGTTTTTAGCGGTAGTCTGGGTGCAGCGGAAGCGTACATCCGCGGATACTGGACCTGTGATGATCTGGTCCAACTGGTCCGGATTTTCTGCCGGAATGCGTCGGTGTCGGCCACTTTGGAAAGCGGGCCAGCACGCGTGATCCGCCCGCTGGCCAGACTTACCCACGGGTTCAGACGGAATACTCTATTGCGGAGTCGCCGTAACATCGCTGCCCATTACGACCTGGGCAACGAGTTTTTTTCATTGTTCCTCGATGAAACGATGGCCTATTCCTGCGGGATGTTTCCACAGCCGGAGAGCACACTCTTCGAGGCGTCGGTGGCCAAGTTCGAGCACGTCTGTCACAAACTGGCCCTGACGGCGGATGATCATCTGCTGGAAATCGGATCGGGCTGGGGTGGTTTCGCAGTGCACGCTGCCCAGAACTACGGTTGCCGTGTTACCACAACCACCATCTCCCGCAAGCAATATGACTATAGCCGACAGAAGGTCAAAGCGGCCGGCCTTGGTGACCGTGTTACCGTGCTCTGCGAAGACTATCGCATGCTCAAAAGTTCGTTTGACAAGCTTGTCTCGATCGAGATGATCGAGGCCGTGGGACATCAATACTTCGATACCTACTTTCATGCCTGTTCCGAGCGATTGAAATCCCATGGCATGATGCTGCTCCAGGCAATCGTCATCCCGGACCAGCGCTACGCTCGCTACCGACGATCGGTGGATTTCATCCAGCGCTACATCTTTCCTGGCGGGTGTCTACCGTCGATCGGGGCCATCTGTCATTCACTGGGCCGAGCGACCGATTTCCGCCTCTGCCACTTGGAGGATATCACGGCTCACTATGCTGAAACCCTGGCGCTTTGGCGTCAGCGGTTTCGCGGGAACTTGGAACAGATACGAGGTTTGGGATTCTCCGAAGAATTCATCCGCACGTGGGACTTCTACTTCTGCTACTGTGAAGGTGGATTCCGCGAGCGGGCGATTGGCGACGTGCAACTTTTATTGGCGAAGCCAGAGGCTTAGTCTGTAACATCCGCGCACGATGCGCGCGAGTGAGTACGTCATTTTCAATAGTATCTTTGGTCCTTTTGGTCCTTTAGGTCCTTCTGATTGCGGCTACGCCGCGTTCGCCCAAGTTGCGCAGTTTCGGGGGACATTTTATTGATATTATAGGACTTACATCCATTTTCGGGCTGTTTGTTTCACTGCTTGTCGAGCGGGCGGGTCTGTGGCAGGATGTGTGGGAGCTGCGGTGCGAGTGGCCGCGCCGAACCAGCCGCTGCTGAATGGATCTGTTTTGACTCGGTTTTCAGCCCGGCTACAATATGGGATTGGTGCGTTGCCAGACTTCCATGATCGGTAGAATTACCCATCGACACGCGAAGGAGATGCCCCGAATGAACCAAAGAACACCCTTTGCTCTTATCACCTGCGCCACCCTGTTGCTGGCTCCGTTGCCTGCTCTCCAAGCGGATGAGAGCCAGCCCACCAAGCCCAATATCGTCTTCATCCTCGCAGACGACCTCGGCCTTGACGGCGTGGGCTGTTATGGCTCGGACCGGTTCCAAGGCAAAACACCGAACCTTGACCGGCTCGCCGAAACAGGCGTGCGTTTCACGCAGTGTTACTCGACGCCCCTGTGCGGGCCGTCGCGGTGCCTGATCCAAACGGGTCGCTACGGATTTCGCACCGGCGGCCTAACGAATCAGTCGGCCAATCAGCCATCGTTTTCGAACGAGCCATCGGTTGCGCGCACGCTCAAGCAGGCCGGCTATGCCACGGGCATGGCTGGCAAGTGGCGGCAGATGGGTGATACGCCCGGCGATTGGGGTTTTGACGAATGGCTCACCGATCCGACTGGGGGCGGGTGGTATTGGAAGACGAGCTACATCAAAAATGGCCAACTCATGGAAACCGAGCGGGAAGTATACTGTCCCGATATCTGCCTCGACTTCGCCGTGGACTTCTTCAAACGGCATCGGGAACAAGCGTTCTACTTCTATTACCCGACACATCTCGTCCACGGCCCAATCCTGCGCACACCGGACAGCGAGTCCGATACCAAGGACTTCTATGACGACAACGTCGCCTATCTCGACAAACAGGTCGGCCAGATTGTCGCCGAACTCGACACACTCGGCCTGCGCGAGAAGACGCTGATCGTCTTCACATGCGACAACGGCACGGCGAAGTTCGGGGCCGATCAATCGTTCATCAACGGGCGCAAGATCAACGGTCAGAAAGGCACGATGCTCGAAGGTGGCAGCCGCGTGCCGCTGATCGCGAACTGGGAAGGTACCATGCCCGAAGGCCGCGTTTTGAAGGATTTGGTGGACTTCAGCGACTTCTTTGCGACGTTCGCCGAACTGGCCGGCGCAAAAATGCCGGAAGGTATAACGTTCGACAGCCGCAGTTTCGCTTCCCAATTACTCGGAAAGAAAGGAACACCGCGCGAGTGGATTTATGTCCAGCTCGGCGCGAGATGGTATCTCCGCGATCAAGGCTTCAAGCTAACCCAGAGCGGCGAATTATTCGACATGAGCGATGCGCCATTCGTCGAGGCGCTGATTGATCCCGCAGCCGATTCGAATGAGAGCAACGCGGCAAGGCAGCGACTCGCCGCGGCCCTGGCGGAACTCAATCCTGCCGGTGGCAAGACAGACCAAGGCGTCGGAGGCCGCCGCGTCAGGAACCGCGCCGATCTGTCCGGCTCGACCCGCGCTGTCGGTCCGTGGAAATCGGGTGATTTCTTGCCAACCAAGCGGGCGCCGAACATTGCCCGGAAAGCGTTGGAGATAACGGCGGAGCTTGAGCCGGCCGGAACCAATGGTGTGGTGTTATCGCAAGGCGGCGCCGCGAACGGTTATGCCCTCTACCTCACCGATGGGAAACTCGCGTTCGCTGTCCGACAAGATGGAAATCTGACCACGATCACTGCAAAGAATCCGCTGGGCAGTGGCCATTTCTCAGTGCAGGCAACACTCGGTCAGGATGGTACGATGGCTCTTCTGGTCGACGGAGAACAAGTGGCCGAGGGCAAGGCCGCCGGCCTGATTCCGCAGCAGCCCAAAGTGGGATTTTCGGTCGGCACTGCCGGCCGCGGAGCCGTTGGCGACTTCGTTACTCCCAATCCTTTCCAAGGGAAGGTAACCAATGTGCACGTCAAGACCACCGCTGACCATGAGGTGACCGGCGAAAAGAATGGAGAAACTTGACCAACGAAATTAGAAACTCGGCTATTCCGAAAATGGGTGCAAAACAACCCAAATATTATTCATCGACGGCATCTTACTTAGGCTACCCAGAGCTGCGCACAAATTCAAGATCCCTGGTCCCGGAATTTGGCATATTCGCCCACGGCATGAAATGCATCTGATGTGACTGACTCATGGAACTGGAAGACCTCTCCTATGCGGATCTCATCTATTCTGGTTGATTGTCTATGGTTGGCATGCTTCGCGGGTGCATTGTTTACTGACACCGCAACACTAGGAGGCATTATTACCGGCGGCAACGTCCTGCCACCTTATCCGGGTGGCGATCCCTGGAATGTAGGCGGACCACTCTGCATCGCCTACAACGCGGAAGGTAGCATGACGGTCAACGGCGGCAGCGAGGTAATCAACACCTACGGTTCGCTCGGCTTGCTTACCGGCGCAACAGGGACAGTCACAATCACGGGCAGCGAATCGATTTGGGAGAGTATTGGCGACCTCTCGGTGGGACGCCCGGTTGGTGGCGTAGGTACCCTGACCACCTCCGAGGGCGGCACAATCTATGTCGGTGATGCCGCGCGTAACGGCGGCGTGGTCGACTACTTGATTGTCAGCGACTCCGACAGCAGCGGCTTGGCCGGCGGCCATCTGTACGTATACAACGGGAGCACGCTCACCCATGGTAGCCACGTTACTTTGGGCGACAACCCCAGTGAATGCGGCTGGGCTACGGTTGACGGAAACGGTTCG
>JAFGFZ010000519.1 GCA_016930815.1 Pirellulales bacterium
AAGAAGGATATCAAGGAGTTGATGAAAACCTCGCAGGACTGGTGGCCTGCTGACTGGGGACATTACGGTCCCCTATTCATCCGGATGGCCTGGCATAGCGCCGGGACCTACCGCGTCTCAGACGGCCGCGGCGGCGCATCCGATGGAACGCAACGCTTCGCGCCGCTGAACAGTTGGCCGGACAATGCGAACCTAGACAAGGCCCGCCGGCTGCTTTGGCCTATCAAGAAGAAGTATGGTCGGATGATCTCTTGGGCGGACCTGATGATCCTGGCGGGCAATTGCGCGTTCGAATCGATGGGGTTCAAAATGGTCGGTTTCGCTGGTGGTCGCGAAGACGTTTGGGAACCGCAGGATGATATCTATTGGGGACCGGAAGGCAAGTGGTTGGAGGACCAGCGTTACTCCGGGGACAGGGAACTTGAGAATCCTCTCGCCGCCGTTCAAATGGGTTTGATCTACGTCAATCCGGAAGGGCCCAATGGGAAACCCGATCCACTCGCTGCGGCCAAGGATATCCGCGAAACGTTTCGTCGCATGGCAATGAACGACGATGAGACCGTGGCCCTCATCGCTGGAGGACACACATTCGGCAAATCGCACGGCGCGGCAAGCCCGGAAGACAACGTCGGCCCTGAGCCTGAGGCGGCCCCCATCGAGGAACAGGGCCTTGGATGGAAGAACACGTACGGGAAAGGCAACGCCGAGGACACGATCACCAGCGGCCTCGAAGGCGCGTGGACCGCCTCTCCTACGAAGTGGTCGCACGGTTACTTTGACAACCTCTTCAGATACGACTGGAAACTGACAAAGAGTCCAGCCGGCGCGTACCAGTGGACGCCCAAGGATGCTCCAGCGACTGTCCCGGATGCCCATGTGCCTGCAAAGATGAACAAGCCGATGATGTTCACAACAGACATCGCTCTAATCAAAGATCCGGCCTATTTGGAAATTTCCAAGCGATTTCACGAGAACCCGGCCGAGTTCGATGAGGCTTTTGCCAAGGCGTGGTACAAGCTGACTCACCGCGACATGGGGCCCGTTGCGTGCCTACTTGGGCCTGATGTTCCCGAGCCGCAACTGTGGCAAGATCCGGTTCCCGAAGTGGATCATGAATTGATCGACGCGAAGGACGTCGCTGAACTCAAGGGACGCATCCTCGAATCGGGCATCTCTGTTCCGCAACTGGTTTCGACCGCTTGGGCTTCCGCGTCCACGTTCCGAGGTTCCGACAAGCGGGGAGGAGCGAACGGTGCCCGGATCCGTCTCGTGCCGCAGAAGGACTGGGAGGTTAACGAGCCGGTCAAACTCGCCAAGGTGCTAACGACCCTTCAAGCAATCCAGAAGGACTTCAACAACGCGCAGTCGGGCGGCAAGAAGGTCTCGCTCGCCGATTTGGTTGTTTTAGGCGGATGCGCGGCCGTGGAAAAAGCCGCCAGCGAAGCCGGGTACGACATCCAGGTTCCGTTCTCGCCCGGACGCACCGATGCGTCGCAAGAGATGACCGATGCGGAATCCTTCGCTGTGCTTGAACCCACCTCCGACGGATTCCGCAACTACCTCGGACCAGAACATGGTCGGCGGACGGAAGAATTGCTGGTGGATCGGGCTCAACTGCTGACGCTTACCGCCCCGGAGATGACCGTACTGGTCGGCGGCATGCGAGCTCTGAACGCAAACTACGAGAATTCCCAACACGGCGTCTTCACGGAGCGACCGGGAGCATTAACCAACGACTTCTTCGTGAACCTGCTCGATATGGGCGTGGAATGGGAGCAGTCTGATGGGAGCGACCAGGTCTTCCAGGGACGTGATCGCAAGACGGGCAAGGTCAAATGGACCGGCACGCGGGTCGATCTCGTCTTTGGCTCGAACTCACAACTTCGGGCCATTGCAGAAGTGTATGCGTCTGACGATGCAAAGCAGAAGTTTGTCGAGGATTTCGTAGCGGCCTGGAACAAGGTGATGAACCTCGATCGGTTTGACCTTGATCCAGCGGTGCGAAATGGCTCGAAGAGTATCGTGCTCCGTCAACGCTAATACGTCAGAGCTGGCGATTGCTTGCCGTTCTATTGTCCGAGTCGAGAATCCGCACCTTGGAAAGCTGCTCCATGTGTGGTCACGACGCGAATCCGCACCATGATGCATCTCGATCTTCCGCACATCCTTGGATGACGGCTTACCGGGGTTTGGTTGGTGGATTATTTTGAACCGGCAGCGCCGAGCTTGCCTGATGTTCATTCTTTGATCGATTTAAAATCATCTGTTTCCATAATGGACAGATACCTCAAGATCTGTGTGAATCGTTTCCCTCCGTTTGCGGTCCTCCTGGATCTGTCATGAGACGCAGCAGGCCAAGACCGTTTTGTTTGTCAGAATCCATCTAAATCGTTCATGCCGATTGTGTCGATAATACGTTTTGTAGCGGTTGCTTTCCAGCTCATGGTGCGCTGATAGCTTGCACATAGGGCGCCCGGGGCGCCAGGTTCGCTACCTGAAACCCGGCAACTGATTGCCAGGATTTGAGAAACAGGTCGACTTTGACCGGGGGGGCCTTGATGGATCTCGAAGGCTCTTTGACTTTGCTAAACCACACGAGGATCGCCTTACGATTCCCTAGCCCTGCCCAAGTTGCATTCTTCACCACCATGCTGGTGGTACCCCTTTGTGGTTGCTCGAGCATGCAGGAGTGGTGGTCGAACCGATTCAAAGTCGGGCCAGAATACTGCCGGCCGGCTGCACCGGTCGCGGAGAATTGGATCGACAGCACCGACGTTCGCGTGAGAAGCAAATCGCCGGACAACAGTCAATGGTGGACGGTGTTCAACGATCCGACGCTCGACACTCTGATTTTCAATGCTTACGGCCAGAATCTCGACCTTCGCACGGCCGGTTTTCGGGTATTGGAAGCGCGCGATCAACAAGCGATCACGGCGGGCAATCTGCTGCCTCAATCGCAGGAGGCATTTGCCGATTATGAGCGGATAAAAACGGCGCAGCGCGTGGGTCGGCCCGCGGCCGGACAGTACTTAAACGCCTGGGAAACAGGTTTCAACCTGGCCTGGGAACTGGATTTTTGGGGACGCTTTCGACGTGCGGTGGAGGCCGCTGATGCGGACCTGGATGCATCCATTGAGAACTACGACGATGTGCTGGTCACGTTGCTCGGCGACGTCGGCGTCACATATGTTGAGATTCGTACTCTTCAGAAGCGGCTAGAATTCGCACAGGCCAACGCCGAGGCACAACGCGGGGCGATGCGGATTGCCGAGGTCCGCTTCAACGAAGGCAGAACGACCAAACTCGACGTGTTTCAGGCCCAGAACAATTTGGCCCAGACCGAATCGGCCATCCCCGACCTGGAACTCGTGTTACGTCAAGCCAGCAACCGCCTCTGCATTCTGTGCGGCATTCCCCCGCGAGATCTGGAGCAGGAACTTGGGCTCGGCCCGATCCCCGTTCCGCCGGCCGATGTGGCCGTGGGTATGCCCGCGGACCTCCTGCGCCGCCGTCCGGACGTCCGCCGGGCAGAACGCGAATTGGCCGCGCAAAGCGCGAAGATCGGCGTGGCCATGTCCGAACTTTACCCGCACATTGCAATTACGGGAACCATTGGAGTTGAGGCGAATTACTTCGCGGACCTGTTCCGAAGCGAGGCATTTGCCGGCTCGATCGGCCCGTCGCTCCGATGGAACATCCTCAACTACGGGCGATTGCTTAACAACATTCGCTTGCAAGACGCCCGTTTCCAGCAGCTGGCAACCCAATACCAGAGCGCCGTGTTACGAGCCAATGAGGAAGCAGAAAATGCTCTGGCTGCTTTCCTGAAATCACATCAACGCGTAGCGATCCTGACAGAAAGCGTCGAGGCGGCCCGGAATGCTGTCGACATGGCACTGATAGAGTACCGCGAAGGAAGAACAGACTTTAACCGCGTCTTCATCCTGCAAGCCGCGCTGGCGCGAGAACAAGATCAACACGCGCAGGTCTCCGGCGAAGTGGCACGAAGCCTTGTTGAGATTTACCGAGCCCTCGGTGGCGGCTGGCAGATTCGTTATGAGGGAAGCGAGCAAATGCAATTCGCCACAGCTACCGCGGCAGAGAGTTCACCGCCCACACTGAACGATTGAGCCACGCTTCCACTTCCTGACGCGGATGATCTTTTGCGGCAGGATGTTTCAATGAATAACGGAACCAGCGCCACATGCCCCCGCGTGACTCGCATCCTATCTGCACCCACTCTCTGTATTCCCTTTTGCAAGAACGTCTTACGACGCCTCTTCGCTGTGGCTAGAATGCACGTCGGCTTGGATGAGTAAAATCGGTCCGCGATGGGCGAAAATGCAGAGCGACGAAGAACTGATGTCGAAGGTGGCTGAGGGCGACTTGACCGCGTTCGAACAGCTTGTCAGCCGACATCAGGGTTCTGCTTGGAATGCCGCATTCCGCCTTGTCGGAGACCTTCACGCGGCAGAAGACATTTCCCAAGAGGCATTCCTGCGGATTCTCCGCGCAGCGCGTCGCTACCAGCCGACCGCGGCCTTTCGCACTTACCTCTATCGCATTATCACCCGGCTGTGCCGCGACTACCGCCGCAAAGCTTTTCCCTCTCTATGCCAGAATCCGGACGCGAAGGCAGGACAAATTCCCTACCCGGAAGCTTGCGTTGCCGCCAGAGAAGAGCATCTTGCGGTGCAAGATGCGATTGCATCCTTGCCAGTCAAGCAGAGGGAGGCGATTATCCTCCGCTACTACGAGAGGCTCAGCTACGACGAAATCGCTGAGATTATGGGATCCTCTAGCAAGGGAGTGGAACGTCTTTTAGCGCGGGGCAGGGCTGCTCTAACCACTCTTTTGAGGGGTACGCTCGGATAATCGAAATTTTCCGAGGGGGTTTTTGGCGACTCATGCGTTTGTTCTTTCGGAGGTGAATTGGCGATGCGTTGCGATCAAGCACAAGTATTCATGGACAGGTACCTTAGTGAGAATCTGTCGGCCCACGAGCGAGAATCCTTTGAGGTCCACCTCCGCCACTGTAGGGACTGTCAGCAGCAGTTGGCCAGCCTCCGAAGGCTTGTGGGGGCCTTGGAAAACGTCCCCGCACCGCCGGTGCCACGAGATTTTGCCGACCGTGTCCTGGCAAGAGCCCGGCAGGAAATCCAGGGACCGCCGCATTTTGTTGCCGCCCGGTCCGCCCTCTCAAGGTGGTGGGAACGCAGGAGCGTATCTGGTCTCACAAACACCATCGGTGCCATCGCCGCAGGACTCCTGCTTGGGCTGGCGTTGGGCCAGCAAACTTGGCGACAAGTTGATAGCAGTAACGGGCCCAAGCAACCGACAGCCGGTGTGGATACTGAGATCGTGTACTCGCTCGATTATCTTTCAGGTACCCCTCGTGGCTCCTATATGCAGAGCTACCTCAGCCTGACAAATGTTGCAAGCGACCAGGAGTTCTAATCATGTCGCGCACAAGCAAACGATTTCTGATCGTAGCGTCCGTGGCATTGAATCTCGCCTTTGTTGGCATTTGGCTGGCCCATGCAATCGCCGCCAGGCTGGGCGAAGAACCCGCGCCCTCGCCGCACGCGACGGCAGGGCGTATCTGGTGCCCACTGTATGAAAAGCTCAATGTGACCGATGCGCAGTGGAATCGAATCGAACCAATCTTAAGGGAGTTTCGCAAGTCGGCTCAATCGGTGTGCCAAGACATGAGTAAGCTCCGTCTTGAAATGGTAGAGCTGATTGCAGCGCCGACTCCCAATCTGGAAGCGATTGCTGCCAAGCAGGAGGAGATCCAGGCCGGCCAGCGGAAAATGCAAGGGCTGGTGATCAGCCACCTCCTTGCCGAGAAGGAGATCCTAACTCCTGAACAACAGGAACGCCTGTTCACGATGATTCGCGAACAGAGTGGATGCAATCGAAAAGGCCCCATGATAATGTCCGGGCGTCCGCACAGCGGCGTTGGCCATATGTTTCGCGACGAACCGGCTTCCCAATGATTTTCGGCAACAGTTCCTTCCTTCCCGGAGTTGAATTGCATGAAACGAGCCATGAACTTCTCCTTGCAGTCGGTCCACCGTGTTTTCTTCTTGGCGATCCTCCTGAGCACGCATGAGGCAGCCATGCATGCAGAGGAAGATGACACCAAGAGACCTTTGCCGGATTTGTATCCGTATGTCGCATCGGACATTCTCGAGTGGTGCAAGCCCGAGACGGGAGTTTGGGTTGATTTGGGCGCGGGATCCGGGGGCGTTGCGTTGGCCGTCGCATCGGCGGAGAACGATGCCGCCTCGCAGAGTACGATCGTGCTTCTGGATCCCGACGTCAACGCCATCACTGAGGCACTACGAAAAGGGCGAGAAAAAGGGCTGGGGAACCGTCTGGTCGCCGTGGTGGGCGTGGCGGAGAAGATGCCGCTTCCGGACAACTCGGTCGACCTGGTCTTCAGCCGCGGTTCCATCTTCTTCTGGGAAAATCAGGTCAAAGGTATCCGCGAGATCTACCGTGTGCTACGGCCTGGTGGCCAGGCGATGATCGGCGGCGGCCGAGGTAGCAAATATCCCGAGTGGGCCCGACGCGAATTCACGCGGCGACGGCAAGGAAACCGAAAGAAAGACTCGCCCCAAGCGAAAGAGTTCGCACGCCTGCGAGATCCCGAGACGTTTCGCCAGTGGGCGGGGGATGCGGGCATCACCGATTTCCAGGTCGTCGGCCAAGGCGCCCTGCCTGCGGATGATCCACGGGCGGGCGCGGGCATCTGGCTGAGATTCAGCAAACGGGAGGCGAAATGAGTCCAGGTACGAATCGTGTCGATCAGAAGCAAGACCAAGATACTGACGTTCGCCAAACCGTAGCGGATGAACCACTTCAGCAGAACAGCGTTGCGGAAATCTCGCAGTCAACTTCCACCGGGGCGAAGCCGGACAACCAAATCTCTCCATCGGTCACTCCAGAACAAGGCGGCAAGGGCCGGAAGTGGCTTCTGTATGTCGTGATCCTGTCAGTCCTGGGTATCGCAATAGGTGGCGGTTGGTGGTGGTTTGCCCAGGCCGGTGCCGGTGAAAGCAAGATAGCTAGTTCGCATCAGGCTCCCGACAGGCGTGGCCAGCAGGGCACCTCACAGCGGGGTCCGGGGGGATTACCGGGCGGGGGCCGTGGGAAAGGAGGAAAGCAGGCGAAACCTTTATCTGTCGAAGTTCAGCAGGTGCGTTGCGATGACGTAATGCAGTCCCTGGAGGTAAGCGGCGAAGTCGTGGCTGCCGAATCGATCGTGATCGCTGCGACCAAGGAAGGTCCGATCACGTTCTGCCCGTGGCGCGAGGGCGACTCGGTTCATGCCGGAGAGAAGCTCATCGAGATCCATCGCGAAATTCACCGGGCCGAGGTCCAAGCTGCCCAGGCAGCCCTGTCAGTAGCACGGGCGAAGCTGGCTGACATCGAAGCCGGAGCCCGACCCGAGGAAATCCAGAAGGCAGAGGCAGATGTAAGACGATGGGAGGCCACCCGTGCTTTCTGTGAAAAAGAGCTGGCGCGTGAGTCGCGACTGCTGGCGCATGACGCGGCTTCGCAAAGTTCCCTGGAGCAATGGAATGAGAAACTGGCGGTGACCGAGGCGGAACTGGCCGCCGCTGGCGAAGCCCTGGCGATGCTCAGGGCCGGCCCGACGCAAACGGCGATTGCGGTACAGGCCGCAGCGGTCGAAGAAGCCGAGGCACGGTTGAGCCTCGCCAAAGCCCACCTGGCTGAATGCACGATCAACGCGCCCTTCAACGGTACCATCACCGACGTATATGTCCGGCCCGGCGATCTTGCCACACCACGCAGCCCGTTGTTGGAAATGTACGCTCCCCAGTCGATCGTGATTCGATTCGCCGTCCCCGAAGCGCATGGCGCCGCAATGCGTCCGGGCCTGCAGGCGACTGTCACGCTAGATGCCCTGCAAGGACGGACATTTGCTGCCGAGGTGACCCGCATTTATCCCCAACTTGACGCGGATATGCGAACGCGCACCGTCGAAGCCAAACTGACCGAATCGGCCGACATTGTTCCTCACATGTTCGCCCGGCTGAACATCGAGATTCAGCGAGCCGAAGACGCAGTGGTCTTGCCCGCCGAATCGGTCATGGCCGCCCCCTCGGGCAGGCACTTCGTCTTCATCGTGGACGAGGGCAAGGCCCAGCGGCGTGACGTGGAAATTGGCTTGCGTGAGGAGAAGACGGTTCAATCACTCAGCGGAATTGAAGCCGGAGAGTGCGTTGTTGTGGCCGGCCAGGCGGCACTTCGCAACGGCCAACCCGTGCGTGTCGCCGGCGAGGGGCAAACCCACGGCAAGTCCAGCCAGGGCAGGCTGTCGGGCGGAATGGGTCAAGGCACCGGCAGAATAGAGGTGGGCAAACCATCCGTGACCGAGCCGTCGCCGCCGGGCAAAGGAGGCCGCCGATGAGAATCACCGAGTATACGGTTCATCGTCGACTGGCCACGGGAGCCATTGCCCTGGCGCTGGTCGTCCTGGGCATGTACGGCGTGTGGCGATTGCCCGTGGATTACCTGCCTGAAGTGACTTATCCGCTGGTCAAAGTATTCATCCGGTGGCCGGGCGCGACGGCTGAGGAGATTGACAGGGACATTGCCGATCCCGTCGAACGGCTGATGGCGACGGTCGATTACCTCGACGAGCTGGAATCCACGTCCCGTGAGGGCATCTATTCATTGGACGTGAATTTCGAGTACGGGGCGGACGTGGACGCGGCGTTCCAGGATGTGCTGGCCGCCTTGACCCGCGCGGAACAAAACCTTCCCACCGACATCGATCCACCATACGTGTTCAAGGCGGATCCCTCTCAATTGCCTGTCATCCAGTTAACGGTTCGATCGGATCGTTGGGGACCGGTTGAGCTCCGCGAATGGGCAGACAACTGGCTTCAGGACCGTATCCTGGCAGTCCGGGGTGTTGCGGGCACGGAGATTATCGGAGGCTTGGAGCGGGAAATTCGTATCCTGCTCGATCCCTTAGCGATGGAAAAGCACAAGATCCCGCTCCAGACCGTCATGCGGCGTTTGGCCGAGGAGAACGTCGAACGGACCGGCGGACGCGTGATTGTGGGCCGGCGGGAGATCATCGCCCGCACGGTCGGAGAGTTCGACAATCTGGAACAAATTCGTTCGGTCGTGATCGCCCAGCGCGGCGGCGATAAGCTCTACCTGCGAGATATCGCCGAGGTCGTCGATTCCCACGAGGATGTTCGAGTCGTCACACGATTCAACGGCTATCCTTGTGTCAAGCTCTCGGTATTGAAGGAAGCCGAGGCGAACACCGTGCAAGTGGCCGGAGCAGTACAGCAAAAGCTGGAGGAGCTTGCCTCCTCGTTGGCCGAGGGGCTCGAAATGGGCATGGTGGAAAATCAGGCCTACTACGTGGCCGGGGCACTGGCGGGAGTCCGCGACGCGGCCATCCAGGCGATGGTTTTACTGATCATCGTGGTCTACCTGTTTCTTGGCAGCTTCCGCCAGGTGCTGGTGATGGTCGTGGCGTTGCCACTGACGATGATCGTTAACTTCGGGCTGATGAAGGTTGGGAATTTCTCGCTCAATGTTTTCTCTCTTGGCGGACTGGTCGTTGCAATTGGAGTCGTACTCGACAATTCCATCGTGGTCGTGGAAAACATCAGCCGGTTGCGGCACGAGCAACCGAACGAGAGCATTAAGCGGCAGGCGATCGGCGGCACGGCCGAGGTGGGACCGGCCATTGTCGCCGCCACCTTGTCTTTCCTGGCTTTGTTCATGCCCTTTTTGCTTGTTCCGGGCATGACGAGCCTCCTGTTCCGCGAATTGATTTTGGTGATTGCCGGCATTGTGGTGGTGAGCCTCGCCATCGCGGTGGCCATGACACCCATGTTGACCACCCTTTTTTTTGGAGCCGTCCCGCAGCGTCGACAAGCGACGCGGTTTGAACGATTCTTCGACAGGTTCACCGAAGGATACGGCTGGCTTCTGGAACGCTCCTTGCAAGCGCGATGGGCCTTGATCGTGGCGTTTCTGGCACTGTTGGGGCTGGCCGGCTGGCTCTTCGGTCGGGTTGGCGGAGAGTTTCTGCCCATGGTGGATGACGGCCGCATCATGGTCAAAGTCAAATTGCCCACCGGGGCTTCTGTGTACGAAACCGATCGAGTGTTGCGCGAGATCGAGCACCGCATCGCGGATGACCCATGGATCGAAAGCGCCTTCAGCCTGGCGGGTGGACGCGTCATGGGGCTCACCACCTACGAAGTCGCCAATGAAGGGCAGATCGATATCCAATTGATCCCGAAGTCACAACGGGATATCAGTACCTCGCAATACGTTAGCCAGCTCCAGCCAAAGGTTGCACAGGTCCCGGCTCCTGGCGGAAGGATTATGGCCAGGCAGATGCCCATCAAGGGCATTCACGGGCTTCGGTCCGCGGATCTGTTGGTGGAAATCCGAGGCCAAGATATGGAGACACTGTCGAAACTGGTCCAGCGGACCGCCGACATGATGGACCAGTCCGGCCAGCTTCGCAATGTGCTGGTCTCGATGGACATGACCAAGCCGGAATACCAGATAAAGGTGGATCGTACCAAAGCGACAGAACTGGGTGTCTCCATCGAAGCGATCTCGGAAACAATCCGATCGCTCATCTCGGGTGCAGTGATCAGTCGCTACCGCGAGGCAGGCGAGTATTATGACATCCGCATCCTCGTCCCGGAAGAACGATTGACATCGAGACACCAGATCGACAATTTCGTGGTTTCGGATGCAGGAGGAAAAGCCATCCGCGTCCGTGACGTCGCCAACATCCACGAAGGCGTCGGGCCGCTGGAGATCATTCGCCAGAATCAGGTCAAGCAGGTGACCGTGGAGGCCAACGTGGCCGGGGTGGACGTCGCCACCGCCGTGTCGAATGTGCGTGCCTCGCTTTATGACATGGAACTCCCGGCGGGTTACGAATTCGGCTTCGGCGGCCAGGCCGAGCTGATGGCCGATATGAGGAACGCGGTCATGGCCGTCGTGGCGTTTGCCGTCTTCTTCGCCTTCATCGTCCTCACGGTGCAGTTCAACAGCGTCAAGCTGCCGGCGCTGATTCTGGGCAGCGCGCCTTTCTGCCTGGCTGGCTTGGTGATCGGGCTCTATCTGTCGGGGTTGGCATTCGGTGCGACCGTGGTCATCGCAATTCTGGTTGTCATTGCCCTGAACGTGAACGATGGCGTTCTGCTGATGACGTTCGCCGAAGAATTGCATCAGCAACAGGAGCTCACCGCAGCTGAGTCGGTCATCCGCGCCGCGAAGATTCGACTCCGCCCGCGGCTGATGACCACAGTCACCACAATCATCGGTTTTGTGCCGTTGGCGTTAAACTTGGGAGAAGGTGCCGACATGTTACAGCCTATGGCCGTGGGGGCCATCGGCGGCTTGATGATGGAGGGCCTGGTCGCGCTCTTCTTCATGCCATGTCTCTACGCCGTGTGCACCCGCAGTCCGCGGCATGTACAACCCCTCCGATCCATAGAGCGTACCACCCGCCATGCGGAACCGGTCGAAGCATTGGCAGCTCGCTAGAGTCTTAGCGTGTAACATGCGCACACGGTGCGCGCAACTTTAAAAACGAAATCCGAAGCCCGAAATCTGAAACAAATTCAAAATCATAAATCCGAAAAAAACAACTTATGGAAATAATGTCAACATCTCGATCTTTGTTTTGAATTTTTTATTTCGAGAATTCGTATTTATTTCGGATTTCGTGCTTCGAATTTCAGATTGGGTTGCGGCCTTCGGCCGCTTTAGGTCCTTTTATAGTTGCGACTCTGCCGCGTTGGGAATCGTTCATCATGGCTTCGAGTTGCCGATAACTGAGAAACAACCGATAGGGATGGCCGGGAACTTCCGGGAAATTCCACTGTCGATAGTATTGCTTTGCCAGAACATTCAGGCAATAAAGAAAGACAGCGACAAGGGCAAACGTAGCACTTAGCCTCCTTCTAAGGGCCACGAGTGAATGCCCGGAGTGGAGGAATGATGTGAGAATCGGGTGATATCGCTTTGACGCGGTTGAGTTCTCAGGTTCGCTCGGAGAACGAGGGACATTGATCCCGCCATCCGTCGCGCTTGTGACAATCAACGACCTTGGTTTCACGCAGGTATTCTTCCTTTGCCAGTTTGGGATTCTGAGTCGTGATGAGCTCTTCATCGTCGTCGATCCAGCCGTCCGGACCGCGGGCCTGGAAACGTTCGTGTCGTTGACATCGCAATGAACCTCCCCATCGGAGGTTATGTCATGAACCACGGCGAACAAGACTCAACTAACCAAAGGAGACCAATCCATGAAGCTTGGTATGATCATTACTCAGACTGATGCCGAAACCGTCTTCAACGCATTGCGCCTTGCGCTTTACAGTCTGGAGCAAGGCGACCAAGTACAGGTCTTTCTTTCCGGGAAGGGGGTCGACATCGACAGGATCGACGATACAAAGTTCGACGTGAAAGGACAGGCCCGCCAAGTGCTCGATGCGGGCGGTCAGTTTCTGGCTTGCGGGGCGTGCCTCAAGCTCCGTGATTCTGACGGTTCCGAGATCTGTCCGCTGTCGACTTTGAAGGATCAATACGAGATCGTTCGCGACTCCGACAAGGTAATTACGGTGTGATCATTCTCGGACCGACGCATGACCACAGAATCTCTCGCCATTGAAGCACGCAATCTGACCAAGCGATTTGGTGATGTGCTGGCCGTCGATGCCGTCGACTTCGACGTGCGCGAAGGCGAGGTATTTGGCTTCCTTGGCCCGAACGGTGCCGGCAAGACAACCACGATCAACATGCTCATCGGACTGGCCCGGCCCACCGCGGGCACGATCCGCTACTTCGGCCGCGACGTCACGCGGAATGTGAAAACGGTCCAACATCTGATGGGCATCGTGCCGGACGAGAGCAATTTGTATCCGGAATTCGATGGCTTCGGGAATCTCTGCTTCTGCGCCTCGCTTTACGGCATGAGGCGGCGCGAGCGGGAGGATCGGGCCCGGAAGCTGCTCGCTCAGTTCAGCCTCGCCGACGTTGCTGGCCGCAAGTTCGCCGCCTACTCGAAGGGCATGAAGCGGAAGCTGGCGATCGCGGCAGGAATTATTCACCAACCATCGATTCTTTTCCTCGATGAGCCGACCACGGGAATCGACGTGGCCAGCGCCCGGCAAATCCGTCAAATGCTTGCCGACCTGAAATCGGCGGGGACAACTATCTTCCTCACCACCCATTACATTGAAGAAGCCGAACGGCTCTGCGATCGGATCGCCTTCATCGTCGACGGAAGGCTGGTCCGGGTTGATACGCTCGTGAACCTCGTCCGCGACATCCAGAATCGGCACACGGTCCAGTTCACACTCAGTGGTAGAGCAGTCGATCTGTTGGATCCATTGCACGATGCGTTCGCGGAATGCCAGTTTGAGAGCGTTTCGGATTTTGTTCTCCGCATGCGTACTGCCCGTAGCTTGCACCTGGCGCCGCTGATCCGTTTCCTCGAAGAACACGGCGTCGGGGTGACGGAGGCGCGCGTCAACCGGCCGTCCCTGGAGGATGTTTTTGTTGAGATCACGGGCATAGAACTGGAGCGGATGAAGAGGGAAAAAGAGAAGGGAGGACGCGGAGCATGAAACCCTGGATCGCCTACTGGAATATTCTCCGCAAGGACATGTGTACCTACTATCTCAAGCCGCCCAACTTGAGTTGGGGAATTATTTTCCCACTGGCATGGACGTTGATGTTCTTCGTCAAGTCCGAAACCGCGGTGGACGTGCGGTCGCTGCTGCCGGGCGTGATGGCCCTATCGATCCTCTTTGGGACCACCAGCATGCTCGCGGTCACCGTCACATTCGAGAAAAAAGGTCGATCATTCGAGCGTCTGTTGCTCGCGCCGATCCCGCTGGAGTTGCTCATGTTGGCAAAGACATCGGGAGCCGTTTTCTTCGGCACGCTGAACGCCTTCGTGCCGGTCGTCATGGCGGCTTTCATGACCAATCTGAGCGGCCTGATATGGTGGCAAGTGTTCCTTACAGTCGTGCTCATTGCCGTTAGCTCGACATTCCTGGGGCTCTTCATCGCCGTCTCGGTGAGCGAAGTGTTCGAAGCCCAGACGTTTTCCAATTTCTTTCGCTTCCCGATGGTCTTTCTTTGTGGACTATTCTTTCCGATTAAAATGTTGCCTGTCCTTCTACAGGTCTTCTCCTACGCGATTCCCTTGACCTATGGCGCGGACTTGCTCCACGGCGCGGTGAATCGGACAAATGTGCTCCCTGTTGGACTTAGCTTTGCAGCAATCTTGGCTTTCTGCGCGGTGTTGTTTCTCATCAGCCTTCGCAATATCCGCCGACGGTGGATTGTGTAATGCCAACCAACATAGCAGGCGAAATGATGCTCTCAGCTAAACTGGATTCTTCCAATAGCTCCTTCACTTTCAACCGCGGTACGATACGCTTTATCTAAAAGCCCTGATTCGGTCCTTGATGGGCCAAGACCCCAATTCCTTTGCAGCATGTCCATGTTTCGAAGCGAATCGATTCTTCTAGCCATTGAAACAACCTGTGATGAGACGGCGGCGGCGGTCATCTCAAGCAATTCCATCTCGGGACACATCAAAATCCTGGCTTCCGTCGTCGCGTCCCAAGACGACCTTCATCGTCGTTTTGGAGGTGTTGTCCCTGAAATTGCTTCGCGGGCCCATGTTGAGAGAATTTTGCCGGTGCTGGATGAGGCCCTGCATCAAGCCGGGATCGCGCTGGACGATCTGGACGCCGTTGCCGTCGCGACATCGCCCGGATTGGCCGGATCACTCCTCGTCGGACTCGTTGCCGCCAAGACGCTCTGCGTCACCCACAATCTGCCCCTGGTCGCCGTCGATCACCTGCATGCCCATCTCTACGCCTGCCGGATGGCGGCCGGCGAGGAGATCTTCCCCTGTGTTGGATTGGTTGTCAGCGGTGGCCATTCGCATCTCTTTCGCTGTAAAACGCCAACCGATTTTGAACTTTTGGGCGGGACCATCGATGATGCGGCCGGCGAGGCATTTGACAAAGTGGCCGCGCTGTTAGGACTTCCCTATCCGGGCGGACCGGCCATTGCCAAGGCCGCCGAACAGGGGGATCGGACCAAGTATGCCTTCCCACGGCCATTGCTCCATGACGCGACTCGGATTGCCTTCAGCTTCAGTGGCCTGAAGACGGCAGTTCGCTATCTATTGGAAAAATGGAGACCAGAACCTGTTCCCAGTGAATCTGGTTCCCAGCAGACGCCTCGCCTGGACGAGCACCCAGGGGAACAGCACGTGCAGTTTCCCTCGCAGGTCATCGCGGATGTGGCAGCCAGTTTCGAGTCAGCCGTGATCGATTGCCTGGTCGGTAAGGCGGAATTGGCGCTGGCACGCACCGGCTTGACGACACTCTGCGTAGGCGGCGGCGTTGCCGCCAATCAGTGGCTTCGGGAACAACTCGCGGCCAAGGCCGAATCCCATGGTTTCCGACTCCTTCTGGCCCCCATGCCACTGTGTACTGACAACGCGGCCATGGGTGCCATCGCCATGGAACGGCTCAAGGCCGGCCTTGTCGAGCCCCTGGACTTGGATATCCGGCCTGGCCTTGTGCGATAGCAGCGCCACCATAAAAAAAGACACTCCGGCAGCTCGAAGCTGCCGGAGTGTCCGGCTCCATGTTCCAGGCTGGTCTTACCCATCATCATCCCCGCCGTCGTCATCCCCGCCGTCGTCATCTCCGCCATCGTCATCGTCGGTCTCTTCCGCACTCCCAGAGTAGGTGAATGTCGTGACATCCCCAATTCCGGAGAAGAATGGGACCGAAGTGATACGGACGTATCGGCGATCGGCTGAGACAACACCGGTGGCCCAAAAGTTGGTACCTTCGGGCAACGTGATAATGACCGGCTGATATCCTACCGCGGAGTTGCCGATGGCGAACGGTCTGCCATCCGGTCCGCGACCGATCACCGGGCGAGGCCCCGTTGAACCAATGGGGAGGTCGCGTTGGGGGATCACGTTAGGATCGGCCACGGCGTTGATCTGCTGGGCAAGGATGGCACGATTCAATCCGACGTGTTGCTGTACGGCCGAGGCGACCTGTTGTTGTTCCAGGGATTCCGTACGGCGGCCATGGTCCAGGTTGAAGATAACCAGAGCATCGTCTTTGCCAAGATTGATTTGTTGCCGTTCGTGTTTTTGTTGCTTGGTCCGATAGTGGATGTAGACATCCACCGTCACCTTGCCGGCAGTCACTTCGCCCCACACACGACGTACTCGGACACGATATTGGCCCGGAAAACCCTTGGGGCAAATATACGTTTCGCTGAATCCATCTTCGTTTTGCCGATTGAAGCGGGCGTAGGTATCGCCCAGATTGATCCCGCCCGAAGTTGTTCGCGGAGTATGGAGCGAACAGAGGGTGTCGCCCGGTTCCGCGACGATCAGGTCCACATCGGCATCACCGGTCCAGCGAACGACCACCACGCAGTCACGGATCATCGCCTCGTCCAGTTGTTGCTGGTACTCGGTGAATTCTTTCTTCCGACCTTCTTTCTGCAACTGATCCAGGAGTGCCCGAGCCGCGCGGAAGGCACGGTTCTGGACGTCGGACTGTTCCTTGGTCCATTCCTGGGATAGAAGGCCGACCGTTGCCCAACGGATTCCGTCCACATCGTTTAGCCGCTGTGCGGATTCCAAGCCGAGCAGATACGCCTCGTATGCCAGCGGCTGGATTTGGACTGCCTGTTGGGCAAGCTGCAATGCCCGCTGATCAAATCCAGTTCTGGACAGGTACCCGGCGATATAGAGCAACTCGGCGGGGCTGGTAACAAACTCGACCGATGACATGACCGCCCGTTCAATTTCCTCCCTGCTCCGGCCATCAATATCCATCGCGATTCCGAGGGCCTCGTACATCCATGCCTGTGGTTGGCCATGACAGAGTGCTGCTTGAATCAATGCAATCGCGTGCTTGGTCTGCCCGGATCGCATCAATTCCCGGACGAGCTGTCGGACATCGGCCGGATCCGTCTGGCGGCCTTGAAAGAAGCCATTCCAGACCGTTTCCGGATCGGTTTCCAGGTTCATGGAGATCCCACTGGATGTTGACTTCGTGGGAGGATCGGCCACGTTGGAGTCTGTTGGATTGGCGGTTTTGGTCCGTGTGAGATTGGGAGACTCGGAATCCGGCACTACCGCTGGGTGGGTGGGTTCCGTGTCCTGGGTCCCACTTCCATCGGTCACATTGAACATACCGCCGCCCATGCCGCCACCCATGCCGCCCATGCCGCCCATGCCG
>JAFGFZ010000520.1 GCA_016930815.1 Pirellulales bacterium
CAGGGGTTACGGTTTCCTTGTGGAAAAAGAAACATAACCACTGGAGTCCCTTGCGCTTAGATCAATTTAATTTCAGGACACCCTCAACTACTTATATAATAACGACTTGTAAATAGCGTGACACAATTTATTATGGCAGAACCAATTCAAGATTTTCCCGCGATGTGGTTTTTTTGACTTGTCCCCGGCAATCTTGGTAGATTCAAAGCATAGTCGCGAGCAGAAGAAAAACCACGAAAATGAGTCACGCTCGAAAGACGATTACCAAAGAATTCAAGGAGGAGTAAACCATGATCCGCGTGGAAACCGAATTCGGTATCGTAGAACTTCCCGTATCTCTTTTACGGGCAATACAAGAACACGGCGCGCGATCGGGCGAAATCATGGCCAATATGCTCGACGAATATCAACGTCGAATCGGCGAGAAACCAGAATTTCCCCCGGCCTTTTTACTGGAATGGAGCGCTGTCATGCAATTAGGGATCTGGGAGCTGCAAGGCTTCTACCAGCATCAAGCAGCAGGTTTGCCGACATACCGCGAAGCCTGCCAAGAACTCGCGCAACGCGCAAGCCGAGGACCAGAGGAATTTTGCCATCTCAAATCAGCCGTTTTACACCGTAAAGTACTCCAATATTGGTTGGAACATTTCGCCTGTCAAGCTTCAGAAATCCTTGGGGCCGAAGTGGCAATGAATTCTCTGGAAGAAGAAACATTCCTAGAGCAAGTTTCGGATCTCCTTTGGAAAAATCGGCACCGGCTGCCCAAGTCTCAAAATACGATAAACAATACGATCTCGGTGACACTATGACCAAAAAACTCGCCAACCGCGGATTGTTTTATACGCGTGATAGTGGAGGAAAGCACGAAACCACACCGGGAGAATATGTTGCCTGGGCGCAGCGTCAGGCAATCGAACTCGGCGTTGAGTTTTCCGGCAATCCGGATCGCATCGAGGCAATGATCCGCGAAGGGCGATCTGCCGATGGAGATCTTTTTCTTGATTACGGAGTTGCCGGCAATCTCCTCACGCGCCCCGGATTGGATGCCTTCACGGCGGAAGCAAAACGTGATCCTCGCATTACTCACCTTTTCGTCCCCCGCAGAGATCGTCTGGCCCGGCCCGACGATCCTCTTGATGGGTGCCAAATGGAAAACGATTTGCGAAAATCCGGCAAGACCCTCGTTTTCATGGACCGTGTGGTGGGGCCGTTGCCTCGAGGGACTAAACAAAACATCGCTGACCAGATCGTTACATTGATCGATTACGATCATGCGGAATCGGAACGGAGGACCCTCGCTCAAAAGATCATTTATGCGCAAATCACCTTAGCGCGGAAAGGATTTTCCACGGGGGGACGGCCGCCCTATGGATTTGAACGTTGGCTGGTAAAAGATGACGGCACTCTCCTCCGGAAATTGGAGGATGGGGAACGCGTGCGAATGGCGGGACACCATATCGTCTGGCATCCGGGGTCGGAGGAAAAGCTAGCCGTCATCCGTCGAATTTTGGAAATGTTGCCGACCATGCCAGCCACGCGCGTCGCGAGAATATTAAATAACGAAGGCATCCCTTCTCCGGATGCCGGGCGCTGCCGCAAAGACGGAGGCGTTCGCCATGCCGTCAGCGGATTGTGGCATTCGACTACGATCATGAACATTGCGAGAAATCCGCTTTTAATGGCGATCAGCACTTATGGCAACCGTTCCCTGGGCGATAAGCTTCGTTTTACCCCTCAGGGGCCGCGTGATTTGGTTAACGCGGATTACCGGCCGGATGATCGTCCGAAAGTCATTCGCAACCCCGAGCAAAACATTATCTCGGCACCGGTTAATTTTCAGCCGATAGTCGATCCGAGCATACACCAGCAATTATTGGCCACCTTAGACGCCCGCAGCGGCATCCAACGTGGCAGGCCACGGTCCCGGGATTGGACGGCGAATCCCCTCGGTTGCCGGATTTTCGACATGAATTGCAGTTGGCCGATGTATCGCGAGCCGTATAACGGTTCCTTCCGTTACAAATGCGGCCTGTATCAACAAAGTCACGGCAGTCAATGTGCCCACAACCATATTGATGGCTTGCAGGCTTCCCGATTTGTCCTGAGTTGCATCCGGCAAAAACTCTGCATGCCCGGTACCCTGATGAAGATGAAAAAACGCCTCCAGGAACTGGCCTTGCGCGACCAGGAAGAAAAACCGCAGGATAAAGAGCTCAGCCGAAAAAAGGCCTCGCTTGCCGAGATGCATAATGATCTCGCCATAGTGACGCGAAATATGGCCCGGGCAAGATCGGACGAGCAGTATTCCGCGATGGCCGCGGAATTCGATCAGTTGCAGAGCCGGATGAACGGTTTGCAAGGCGAGATCGCGGCGGAGGAAGAGCGCCCCGTGGTAGACAGTCAAGCCGAAATCCAGGCAGCCTTAAACCTTCTGGATCAACTGACCGATCTGGCGGTAAAAGGAGAAAATTTAGATACCATCCGACAGCTATTCGAAATCGTCAACGCCCGTTTGTTTCTTCGTTTCCGGCCCATACCGATGAAAAAACGGCAAATAAATCAGATTACCGGTGGAGTATTGACTTTCGGAACGACTCCCCCGCCCATCGAATGCTATCAGGGTCCTACAAACCGCAAAAGGATCAAAGGGCCAGGAACGGTGGTCGTTCCCCGCCTGGGGGTGGAAAAAGACAACCCACTTCCAAAGACTTGTGTAGGTGGTAAGGAGGATAACTCGTTAGGAAATGCAAATCGGGGCGACTGGATTTGAACCAGCGACCTCTTGGTCCCAAATTTACTAGGCCTTCCAAAAGTGTTGTTGTAAGGACTTAACGATTAGCGACTTGCGACGCGGCCGAAATTCAGCAATTTGACATAAGTCGTTTATTGTCGAATAAGTCAACTGCATTAAGGGTACAATACCCTGAATCGTCGTCAAGCCCAAAGGCCACGCCGCCCCCACCTGCGTGGCGTGGCTTGTCTCCTGCTTCCCTCGCACTAACATTAATTAGAGAGGTACACGGACCAGAATATCCATGTTCTGGCCGCCAAGGTGTGCCGCGAGCCAGGGCATGGGACTTTCAGACGCAGAGGAGGGTGAAATGATTATCACTGCCAATCAGATCTATGGAGCAACCGCGATTTGCAACAAGGTTCCACGAGGAAAACTGGTCGATCTACTTTTTGACGACCGGTCGTGGACGATTTCATACGTCGTCATCCGCATCGGCAGTTGGCATACCCGACCGCAGGTGCTGGTCAGGCCGCGAGACATCACAGACATCAATTTGGCATCACGTCGCGTCTGCCTGGGACTTTCGGAGAGTCAGTTGAAGGCTGCCCCGTCGCTGGAGTCCAATCCTCCGGTAGCTTTGCAAAAATACCGTGAAAGTCAACGGTATCTTGCTTGGGATGCCTACTGGGGTGGCGTCTTCCGAAAAATTCCCGACGACGGCGACCCTCATCTGCGCAATACTCGCGCAGTTACAGGACACCACATGTTCGGTCTGGACAGCGATGCCGGACGGGTAGACAATTTCGTTATCGACGACTCGATGTGGCAGATCCGCTATCTGGTCGTCCGCATCGGAAAGCATCGAGACGCCAAGCGCGTGATGATCGAGCCGCGATGGGTGGATTCAATTGTATGGGAAGAACGGGGCATTCACCTGCATCTGTCAAAGACAGACATCGAACATTGCGGCGAGTTTATCCCAAAGCAGTTCGTAAAACGCTCTTGACACAAGCCGAAGTGGCGTGTGTTTCCGCCATTCAAATCGCTGAATACATTGACATCACTTGGAGACAACGGAGGGTGTTTTGGACACGGCCTCCAAGTACCGCTCTCTCACCGCGTTCCAGTCGATCACATTGAAGAAGGCCTTCACGTAATCGGCACGGCGGTTCTGATACTTCAGGTAGTATGCGTGCTCCCAAACGTCAATCCCCAGGATCGGAACGTGGCCGATCATCAAGGGGCTGTCCTGGTTGGGAGTGCTCTCGACGACAAGCCCCTGGTTCGCATTGAGGCCCAGCCAGGCCCAGCCGCTGCCGAACCTGCCTAGTGCGGCCTTGGTGAACTGCTCGACGAAACGGTTGAAACCGCCAAGCTGTTCGTCGATGGCCTTAGCCAACTCGCCGCGCGGCCGGCCCCCGCCTTGCCCCGAAAATATCGTCCAGAACAACGAATGATTGGCGTGGCCGCCGCCGTTGTTTCGGACCGCCGTGCGGACTTCCTCCGGCACGGTGTCCAGTGCGGTCATCAAATCCTCGATATCGGGGATGTCGATGTGATGCCCCTCGATCGCCGCGTTCAGGTTGGACACGTAGCCGGCATGATGTTTCGTGTAATGGATCTCCATCGTCCGGGCATCGATGTGCGGCTCCAGCGCATCGTAGGCGTACGGCAATTCAGGTAGTGCGTACCTCATAATTCACCTGCTGTTGAGATTGTTTTACTGACAGTTAATTCTGTTATAATTTTATGCTCGGTATCGTGTCGGACAAGCAAAACGACGTGCTGCCGGCCCGTTCTCGCCAGTTTGTCGTATAAACTTGCAGAGAATCCCCACGACCATGTGGCTGAATAGTGTCACTACAGCTGTCAGCGACTAGGGATTTCCCTTAGCGTTCCCTCGGGAAGTTCCCGGGATTGCCTTCAGGCACTATGATTATTATTGCCGTCAGTGAAACGTGTTGATGCACCTAGTCTTGCAAGGGCGCTGCAAGTCGTGTGGTCCCGTAACATGCCGGCTCTAAAATTATTGGTGTCACGAAGGACATTTCAGTAAGGTGAAAGCCGTGATTCCCAGAGGTGAGAAAAATGATAACGCAAACCGCGGAACAACTCTCTTCAAAGCGCTGCACGGCCTGTGAGGGCGGCGTGGATAAGTTCTCCGAGACTCAGGTCCGGGAACAGCTAAAAGCCTTATCCGGCTGGGAACTGATCGACGAAGGCCCGCGAGTGCGCAAAGATTGGAAGGCAAAAGACTTTTCGGCCGGCATGGAGTTCCTGAACCGGGTCGCCGAACTGGCCGAGCAAGAAGGGCATCATCCCGATCTGCACCTGGAAGGCTATCGCCACGTGTGGATCGCCCTTTCAACGCACGCTGCCGGCGGGTTGACGGAAAACGACTTCATTTTGGCCGCCAAGATCGACCAACTCGCCAATTCGGCACGTCTGAACGCTTGGAGATCCCCTTAAGCACGTCTGCCCTTCTCGCGGGCGGAGTAGTTGGCTGATTGAGCACGATCTGCTAAGCTGGACGACACAGGCAGTAGATGTCATAGACGGATTTCTATATCGGAAGCGAGTCCATCTTGCCCACGACACAACCTCCTTTTCCCGAATGGGTCAATCGGGCCAGGCCCTATGCCGGCGCCTTGCTGATAGTCGTTCCAGCTTATCTGGTTTTTCTCATTTATGCCGCAGGATCGCCCCAAACGACCGATGTCGGCTACTCGCCCCGGCAGCCCGTGGCATATTCCCATCAAGTCCACGCCGGTCAGATGGGACTGGATTGCCGCTATTGCCATACGACGGTGGAAACGGCCGCCTTCGCCGCCGTCCCGCCGACCTCCGTCTGCATGAACTGCCATGCGACGATCGGCTCGGAACGGGAGACAATCAAGCCCCTTCAGTTCAGCATGAAGACCGGCAAACCCGTCCCCTGGGTCCGCGTGCACGATCTGCCCGATTACGTCTATTTCGACCACCGCGCCCACGTCGGCCGGGACGTCGGTTGCGTCTCCTGCCACGGGCGGATCGATCGCATGGAGCAGGTGTATCAAGCTAAGACGCTTAGCATGGGCTGGTGCCTGGAGTGTCACCGGGACCCCGCGCCGCAGTTGAGGCCTGAAGGATCGATCACCAACATGGCTTGGCAACCGGACGAAGACGCCCGTGCGCTAGGCCGGCGGCTGATGGAAGAAAACAACATTTCCCCCTCGACGGATTGCTCGACATGTCATCGCTAGGCGGACAATACGACACATGGTGGCGCAGCCTCAATGAGCTGGCCGATGCGCCTGGGTTTCGCACTTTTTTAAAGGCGGAGTTTCCTGCCGAGGCCGAAGCGAGCGGGATGAGCCGTCGCCGGATGTTGCAGTTGATGGGGGCTTCGTTGACATTGGCTGCGGCCGGCGGCTGCCGCTGGAAAAAACAAGAAATACTTCCCTTTGCCGAGCGGCCCGAGGGGCGCATGCCGGGAAAGTTCGAGAAGTTTGCCACGGCCATTCCACTGGGCAACGTCGTCCACGGCCTGGAAGTCACCTGCGTCGACGGCCGGCCGATCAAGATCGACGGCAATCCGCAGCATCCGGAGAGCCGGGGCGCCAGCACGGTTTTCGCCCAGGCCGCCCTGCTGGAACTCTACGATCCCGACCGCAGCCAATGCGTCGTTCGACGCGACGGGGATAAGTTCGAGGAGCAAACTTGGGAAAAATTTGAAGCCGAGTGTGATAAATTATTCCGGCGTCTGCACGAGTCAGGTGGGAAGGATTTCTGTGCGTTGGCCGAGGCCGACAGCTCGCCGACGCTGGACGCACTGCGGTCGAAGCTCCTAAAAGTCTTTCGCAAAGCAAGCGGAGATTGGTACGTATTTGAGCCGTTAAGCGACGACAACGAGGAAACAATCAGTACTTCGGCGAAATACCAGTGGCTGAGGACGCACTGGCGGCTGGATCGGGCCAACGTGATAGTCTGTCTCGACGCCGATCCTCTCGGTTCGCATCCGGCCGCGGTCCGCTACGCCCGGGATTTTACCGCCGGCCGCGATCCCGAGTCGGGCCGGATGAACCGGTTGTACGTCGTCGAGAGTGGTGTCTCGTTGACCGGCGCATCGGCCGATCACCGGCTACCGTTGCGGGCGAGCAAGATCCCCGATTTTACGGTGTCGCTGGAACAATCCCTGAAATCTCCCGGAAAAATCGACCATCCGTTTCTCCGGGCCATGGTTGCCGACTTGCTCAAACCGGAGAACCACGGCCGGAGCATTGTCTGCGCCGGTCCGGCGCAACCGCCTGACGTCCATGGAGCTGTCCAACGGATCAACGCCCTATTAGGAAACGTCGGCGAAGAAAAAACCGTCACTTACACCTCCTGCCCCCATTGGAACTCACACATCGGGAACCTTCGATTCCTGACTGAATTAATGAAGGCCGGGAAAGTGGGTTGCCTGCTGATCTTGGGCGGCAATCCGGTTTACAACGCCCCGGCCGATCTGATGTTCGGCAAGGCATTGGAACAAGTGGAAACATCGATCCATTTAAGCCTCTACCGCAATGAGACTTCACGCTGCTGCACGTGGCATCTGCCCCGGGCGCATTTTCTCGAAAGCTGGGGGGACGGCCGGGCCTACGACGGGACCTATAGCGTCATCCAGCCGATGATCGCCCCCTTGAGGAACGGCCGGTCGGCGATCGAAGTCCTCTCGCGGATCCTGGAAAGCGCGGACAAGTCCGGCGGCGAGATTCCCAAACCGGAAGGATTAGTGCAACAAACCTTCCACGAACTATTCGGCAGAGATTCCCAGGCCGCGTGGCAGTGCACGATCCGCGATGGTCTGCTGGCTGGAAGCCATTGGCCGATTCAAACATTACAATCTCTCGCAGAGGTCCCGCACCCCAAGCCTCTCTCCAAGGGAGAGAGGACGCTGGAGGTGATCTTCCGCGGCAGTCGCACGATCGATGACGGCCGATTCGCCAACAACGGATGGCTTCAGGAACTGCCCGATCCGGTGACGAAACTGACGTGGGGCAACGCAGCCCTGATCGGTCCCAGTACGGCGAAAAAACTGAAATTGGAAAACGGCGATTTGGCGATCTTGAAGCTCGATGGACGGGAGCTGCAAACGCCGGTGTACATCCAGCCGGGTTTGGCGGAAGAAACCATCGAGTTGACATTGGGATACGGCCGACGCGCCGCCGGCAATGTGGGTGGCGAAATCCCCGAAGTCGAGCCAGTCGGCGTGGACGTGTACCCTCTGCGGACAACGAAGTCTATGTACCTGGCCGCCGGAGCGACGCTCGTTCCGACGGGGAAAAAAGCCCAACTAGCCGGCACTCAGGACCATTACGCCATCGACGTGTTGGGGCAAAAGACCGTGGCCCATCGCGCCGGCGAGCTGATCCGCCAGGCGACGCTGGAGCATTATCAGAAGGAGCCCCAGTTCGCTCAGGACGAAGAGCATCCGCCGCTGAAATCTCTGTGGAACGCCCTAAAATACGACGGGCATCGCTGGGGGATGGCGATTGACCTGTCGAAGTGCATCGGCTGCGAGGCCTGCGTGACGGCCTGCCAGGCCGAAAACAACATCCCCTTGGTTGGCAAGGAGCAGGTCATCAGGGGCCGGGAGATGCACTGGCTCAGGGTGGATCGCTACTTCCAGGGCGATCCGGAAAATCCTCGGCTGGCTTTTCAGCCGTTGCCGTGCCAGCAATGCGAATTGGCCCCCTGCGAGCAGGTCTGCCCGGTGGCTGCGACGACTCACAGCCATGAGGGGCTCAACGACATGGTGTACAACCGCTGCGTCGGCACCCGGTATTGCGCGAACAACTGTCCCTACAAGGTGCGGCGTTTCAACTTCTTCAACTATCACAAGGAGTTCGAGAATCCGGCCGATGAGATCGGCAAGATGAAATACAATCCACAGGTGACGGTACGCAGCCGCGGAGTGATGGAAAAATGCACCTATTGCGTGCAGCGGATCCAGGAGGCGAAGATCACCGCTAAGAGCGTGGGCAAACCCATCCGCGACGGCCAGATAAAGACGGCCTGTCAGCAGGTTTGTCCGACCGGAGCAATCACGTTCGGCGATTTGGCTGATCCGCAAAGCGCAGTAATCCGTCTGCATCACTCAGCCCGTGCCTATGCCATCCTGGCCGAGTTGAACACCCAACCGCGGACGGTGTACCTAGCCCGAATTCGGAATCCGAATCCGGAACTCGAATCGACCGACCGGAAACATGAGCATCCTTCCGCTTGACGACAACATGACCCAGGAACCGACTCGCCGGGCACGGCTGGTGGTCGGGCCGGCCGACGCCGCGTCGATTACCGAGACGGTCTGTGCGATTACCGAGCGACCGCGCCCGCCGGCAGCCTGGTATGCGGCCTTCGCGATGTCAGCCGCCGCCACTGGCATGTTGTTCGCCGCAATTGGCTATTTGATTGCCACGGGCGTGGGTGTGTTGGGGAACAACAGTCCCGTGTTCTGGGCTTGGCCGATTGTGAACTTCGTGTTCTGGATCGGCATCGGGCACGCTGGCACGCTCATTTCCGCAATCCTTTTCCTCTTCCGCCAACGGTGGCGGACGGGCATCAACCGGTTTGCCGAGGCGATGACCGTCTTTGCGGTCGCCTGTGCGGGCATTTTTCCGGCGGTGCACGTGGGCCGCGTTTGGGTGGTCTATTGGCTGGCGCCGTACCCGAACCAGATGGGTGTCTGGCCCAATTTCCGCAGCCCGCTGCTATGGGACGTCGTGGCCATTAGCACGTATGGAACCGTCTCGGTGCTATTCTGGTATCTGGGCATGATCCCTGATCTGGCCACATTGCGCGACCGAGCCATCTCCTGGTGGCGGCGGATTGTTTATGGTCTGTTTGCCCTCGGATGGCGCGGATCGGCGGCGCAGTGGCATCGATTCGAGTGGGCTTACTTACTGCTTGCCGCGCTGGCCACACCGCTGGTGCTTTCGGTCCATTCGGTAGTGAGCTTCGATTTTGCCGTCTCGCAGTTGCCCGGCTGGCACTCGACGATCTTTCCTCCCTATTTCGTGGCCGGTGCCATTTTCAGCGGCTGTGCGATGGTCGTTACGCTGGCCGTACCGGCCCGGTCGCTCTTCGGGCTGAAGTCGCTCATCACGATGCGGCACCTGGATAACATGAACCGGCTGATCCTCGGCACGAGCCTTTTGGTGGCCTATGCATATTTAATCGAACTATTTATGGCGTGGTACGGCGGCAACCAGTATGAAGCCTTCGCGCAACTGAACCGGGCGTTGGGGCCGTACGCCTGGGCCTACTGGCTGATGGTGGCCTGCAATGTGTTAGCGCCACAGCTTTTCTGGTTTCCAAAGTGTCGAACGACGCCCTGGTTGATGTGGGTCATCGCCGTGTTGGTCAACGTGGGCATGTGGCTGGAGCGGTTCGTAATTATCGTGGCCTCTTTGGGACGAGATTTCCTGCCGTCAAGCTGGGGGATGTTCCGTCCAACGGCGGTGGACGTGATGATGTTGGCGGGAAGTTTCGGACTGTTTTGCACGCTATTCCTGCTGTTTTGCCGTTATCTGCCCATGGTGGCAATGGCGGAGGTCAAAGGCGTGGTTCCGCCGCACCTCGGAAGCAATGGAGTACAATGATGCTACAGCCTGAGCATCATCACGACGATTCACCTCCCGTGGTCGGCATCCTGGCCGAGTTCGACGGCCCGGTAACTTTGAAGGCGGCCGCTACCGGCCTGCGCCAGGTGGGCTATGCAAAATTCGAGGCATACAGCCCTTATCCGGTCCACGGGCTCTATGAGGTCATGGGGCGAAAGCGGACCACCCTGCCGCGGCTGGTCCTGGCCGGTGGAATTACCGGTTGCCTGGTTGCACTGCTGTTGCAGTGGTGGACCAATGCAATTGACTATCCGTATTGGATCAGCGGCAAACCCCTGTTCAGCCTTCCGGCAAACATCCCGATCACGTTCGAACTGCTGATCTTGCTGGGGGCCCTGGCGGCTTTCGGCGGGGTGATGGTCTTCTGCAACCTTCCCCAGCTCTATCACCCGATCTTCGGATGTGTGAAGTTCCGCCAGAGCAGCACCGATACCTTTTTCCTGGCCGTCGATGCGGACGATCCGCGATTCGATGAAACGGCCACGGCCGATCTGCTGCGATCTCTGGGTGCTGAAAGTTCGGAACTATATCGTCAACCTCGGACTGTGAAACGCATTCCCGGCATGATTCCGGCAACTGCGGCGTTGGTGGCGGCGCTGGCCTTGTTGCCGCCGCTCTGGATTGCCCAGGTCCGTTATGCCCGCAAGACATCGCCGAGAATCCATCCCATTCTGGACATGGATTTCCAACCGAAATATCTTCCGCAGCAGTATAGCCCGCTGTTTAAGGACACGCGCGACATGCGCCCCCGGGTCGCCGGCGCCGTGTCCGTGGACGCGATAATCGGCCATGTTCATTTGTTGCGCGGTGAAGTGGACAGCCCGCCCGCCGACACGTTTCCCATGCCCGTCACGTCAGAGATGATGCTACGGGGCCGGCGACGTTACGACATCTTTTGTACTACCTGCCACGGCCTGGCGGGCGACGGCGACGGGATCACCTCGCAGTTGGCCTTCGAGCGCGAGGAGCCGAAATGGGTCAAACCGCTGTCGCTCCACGATCAGCCGGTCCTCGGACAGCCGGTCGGCCAACTGTACCAGACGATTACCCACGGAATTCGCACCATGCCGAGCTATCGGTCACAGATTCCCGTCGAGGATCGCTGGGCCATCGTTCTCTACGTAAGGGCCTTGCAGCGGAGCCGCAATGCGACGATGGACGACGTTCCTGGAGAATTGAAAAAACACTTAAAGTCGATTGAGCAAAGCGATGCCGGAATACCCAACGCCAAACCTTGACAACGATCAAGTCCGACTGGTCGGTTTGCCCCGAGGGACCTCGGGGGTGCTGATGCTCATCGGGCTTGTGGCCCTTGCCATTGCCGTTGCATTGGGCTGGCGTCGAGATGATCAACTGAGGGCGTTCTCGGCCTCCTATCTGGTCAACTACACGTTCTTTCTCAGCATCGCGCTGGGGGCGTTGTTCTTCGTCGCCTTGCAGCACCTGGTTCGCGCCGGCTGGAGCGTGACCGTGCGGCGATCGGCCGAAATTCTGGCCACAGGCGTGGTCTATCTTGCCGTCCTTTTCCTCCCCATCCTGGCGATCATGTTGCTAGGATGGACCAGCCCCTATTTCAAGTGGCTCGATCCCCAAACCATCGCCGACAGCCATCTCGCGCGGGAAAAATTGGTGTATTTGAATCTGCCGTTTTTCACCGTCCGGGCCGTGTTCTACTTCCTGGTCTGGGGGCTGCTGGCCCGGTTCTTTTTCAAGCAATCCACCAGCCAGGACACTTCGGGCGATCCGATGCTGACGCGGCACATGGAAAAAGCCGCACCGGTGGCAATGATCCTCTTTGGCTTGACCATTACGTTTGCTTCCTTCGATTGGTTGATGTCACTTGAACCGGCATGGTTCAGCACGATCTTCGGAGTCTACTTCTTTGCCGGGGCGGTGGTCGGAGCGCTGGCCGCACTGATATTGTTGGCATTGGCATTGCAAGCCGGCGGCGTGGTCCGGCGGGCGATCACCGTGGAACACTACCACGACCTGGGAAAACTCCTGCTGGGTTTTGTTGTTTTCTGGGGCTATATTGCCTTCTCGCAATACATGCTCGTCTGGTACGCGAACATCCCCGAGGAAACCGTCTGGTATCTCGCCCGGCAGACAGGGCCTTGGACGTGGGTGAGCGTGGGATTGCTGTTCGGGCATTTGTTGATTCCTTTCCTGGGCTTGCTTCCCCGGGTGGTCAAGCGGCGTAAAATGCTTCTGGGGGTGTGGGCCACCTGGATGCTCGTGGCCCATTGGGTCGATATTTACTGGCTGGTGATGCCCACTTTCGCACCACGGCACTTACCGTTCGGACTATTAGACATTTGCTGCCTGGCGGCGGTTGGATGTATGTTTTTTGCCGGTGTGATCCGAACGGCCCGTCGTTGTGCGTTGATCCCGTTGAAAGACCCCCGGTTGGGTGAATCGCTGACCTTCGAAAATTTTTAGGCGCCGACCATGGACGATTACGGAATACCGCTTGGTAAGTTATTCTTTGTGGGGCTGTTGAGCGTCGTTCTGTTGATCGACGTGGTCATGGGACTTCAGGCATTGTACTTCTGGCAGTTAGACCGCGTAGAGACAGCTGAAGATCTCTACCGGCCGCCGGCCAAACTGGAGGACTTGTTGGCCGCCCAACGAGCGAAGTTGACCGACTACCGCGTGGTGGACGCCAAGAAAGGAGCCGTGGCCATTCCGATCGATCGGGCGATGAAGCTGGTTGTAGCCGAACTTTTACGGGGCGGCAAAACTGCCGTTCAAAAAGGAAAATCACAATGAACGATCATTGCCGTTGGACTGGCCGCAGCCGGATGATTGCCGTGCTGGCAGCAGGGATCGTGCTGTTGAGGACGGTTCCGGCCGTCTTCGCCCAGCGCACCGAGCCTTTGCCGGAGGAACTCAAGGGCGTCGGCGTGACCGAACACCTGGGCGAGTTGATTCCGTTGGACCTGGAGTTTACCGATTCCGGCGGCAAGCCGGCGGCGCTGCGGCAGTTCTTCGACGGCCGGCGGCCGGTCGTACTGACGTTGAACTACTCGAACTGCCCCATGCTTTGCAGTCTGCAACTCAACGGGCTGTTCGACGCGCTGCGGCGGATGCCGTGGGAGATCGGCGACAAGTTCCAGATGGTCACCGTCAGCTTCGACCCGCTGGAGACGCCCGAGCGGGCCCGGATGACGAAAGAAAAATATCTGAAAATCTACCAGCGGACCGGTGCCGCCGAGGGTTGGCATTTTCTGGTCGGACGCGAAGAGAACGTCAAGAAATTGGCCGACGCACTTGGATTTCGCTATCGCTATTCGGAGTCCGCCAAGCAATACCTTCACGTGGCCGTGACGTTCATTCTCACGCCCGAGGGACGGATTTCGCGGTATCTCTACGGCGTGGAATACGATCCGCAGACGGTGCGATTGTCGTTGCTGGAGGCCGCCGACGGCAAGATCGGCTCGACGGCCGACCAGGTTCTGCTGTTTTGCTTTCACTATGACGCAGAAAAGGGGCGGTACGGTCCGTCCGCCTTTCGCTTGATGCAGCTCGGCGGCGGGCTGATGGTGCTGATTGTCGCCGGTTCCATCTGGATATTACGGCGTCGGGAAAAAGCAAAAAAACTCAAGGTCCCGGTGGAGAGTTGAGGAAGCATGATGTTCGCTGCACTCGATTCAATTTGGCACGTCGGTTTGCCGTTTGCTCAAACGGACGGTTTCTGGCTGCCCGGCGCAGCTACGACAGATCCGGCGATGGATCGAGTGTTCTACCTGATTCTGGTGATCTGCTCGCTGCTGTTCCTGCTGGTGGTGGGCCTAATGACTTTTTTTCTTGTGCGTTATCGTCGGTTGCCGGGCAGAAAGGCGGAGAAAACCGCTACGCAAAACATACTGCTCGAAGCGACGTGGACCGTCATCCCGGTGGTGATTGTGGGGGTGATTTTCTATCAAGGATTCGTCGCCTACATGCGGATGCAGACGGCCCCGCCCGGTTGCTATGATCTGCGCGTTTCAGCCCGACAGTGGGCCTGGCAGTTCATCTATCCCAACGGGCACATCGACGACAACCTGCACGTCCCGGCCGGCGAGCCAGTCCGCTTGACGATGACCTCCGAGGACGTGATCCACGGCCTGTGGATCCCCGCGCTGCGGGTTAAGATGGACGTGGTGCCCGGCCGGTACACGAGCGTCTGGTTTCGGGCCGACAAGCCGGGCGCCTACGACCTGCTCTGTACCGAATACTGCGGCGACGAGCACTCCAGCATGTTGGCCACCGTCGAGGTGCAAACCCGCGAGGACTACGACGCGTGGCTGAAAGACGCGGCCAACTACCTGAAAACGCTGCCTCCGGCCGAGGCGGGCAAGTTGCTGTATAAACGTCGTGGTTGCGCTCAGTGCCATTCAACAGATGGGACGGCCGGCACAGGACCTTCGTTCTTGGGCATCTTCGGCAAGTCCCAGAAGATGGCCGACGGCCGTTCGGTCATCATCGACGACAACTATATTCGTGAGTCGATCCTGGAACCTCAAGCAAAGATCGTCGCCGGCTATCAGCCGGTGATGTCAACTTACAAGGGACTGGTCTCGGACGACGACATCACGGCTTTGATCGAGTTTATCAAGTCCTTGTCGAAAAAGTCTCCTCTCCGAGCACCGACGCACAGCGTTGATCGGGGAGAGGGCCAGGGTGTGGGTAAATAGTCAATGGACATGATGGTTTCATCTCCGACACCTCCAAAAAGCTATCTTGTGGACCCGCCGGGGCTACGGTCCTGGCTGCTTACGCGGGACCACAAGCGGATCGGCCTCATGTTTTTAGCCGTGATTTCGGCCTCGCTGGCGTTGGGGGCGACCTTCGCACTGTTGATCCGCACCGAATTGACATTTCCCGGACCGACGATCGTCTCGACCGGCCACATCTACAACCGGCTGTTCACGCTGCACGGGACGATTATGATCTTCCTGTTCATCATCCCATCGATGCCCGCCTCGCTGGGCAATTTCGTGCTCCCCTTGATGCTCGGGGCCAAGGACGTAGCCTTTCCGCGATTGAATCTTGCCAGTCTGTATCTGTACGTGGGCGGGCTGATCTTCTTTTTACTGGTGCTGGTACTCGGTGGGGTAGACACCGGCTGGACGTTTTATGCACCCTACAGCACCAGCACCGCCGCGCCGGTGGTATTGGCGGTAGTGGGCGTGTTTATCCTCGGTTTCAGTTCAATTTTTACGGGCATCAACTTCCTGGTCACCATCCATACGATGCGGCCACCGGGCATGGGCTGGTTCCGGATGCCCTTGTTTCTCTGGGCGCTTTACGGCACGGCGATCATCCAGGTCCTCGCCACGCCCATCCTGGCGATCACCCTGTTGCTTCTAGCCGTGGAGCGCACGGTGGGCATCGGAATCTTTGATCCCGCATTGGGCGGCGATCCGATCTTGTTTCAGCACTTCTTCTGGTTCTACTCCCATCCGGCCGTCTACATCATGATCCTGCCGGCGATGGGGATCGTCACGGAAGTGATCTGCGTATTCTCACGCAAACACATTTTCGGCTACAAATTCATCGCCTACAGCAGCCTGGCGATCGCGCTGATCGGCTTCTTGGTCTGGGGCCATCACATGTTCGTCAGCGGCCAGTCGCCGCTGGTGGGCATGATCTTCAGCGCCCTGACCTTCGCCGTGGCGATCCCCTCGGCGATTAAAGTATTCAATTGGCTGGCGACGATGTACAAGGGTTCGATTGGTCTGGCCCCGCCGATGTGTTTTTCATTGATGTTCATCGCCCTGTTCGGCATCGGCGGATTGACGGGCCTGTTTCTCGGTTCGCTGGTCACCAACGTCCACGTCCACGACACGGCCTTCGTGGTAGCCCATTTCCACTACACGATGGCCGGCGGCGCATTGATGGGTTTTTTGGCCGGGCTTTACTACTGGTGGCCGAAAATGACCGGCCGGATGTACAACCTTGCCCAGGGGCAAATCTCGGCGGTGTTGATCTTCGTCGGCTTCAATTTCACCTACTTTCCGCAGTTCATTGTTGGTTCCCGCGGAATGCCGCGACGATACTTCGACTACACCCGGCTGCTGGATACCCATCCTGAGTTCACGTTTTACCAGATCCTTTCGACGGCAGGCGGATTCTTGTTTGTCGGGGGATTGGTCATGGTGGCGTTTGTGCTTTTACGGTCGTTATTTGTGGGTCGCAAAGCACCGGCGAACCCTTGGGGCGCTGCCACGCTGGAGTGGCAATGCAGCTCGCCCCCGCCGCACGAAAATCCCCCAGCACCAGCCAACGTCGGTGACTGTTACGTCTTCGATGATTTCTGTTTTGACGAAAGCGCACAAGGCTATGTGAAGGTCCCATGACGGAATCCCACATTCCCAATATGCAAGAGGGCAACGATGGTGGCCCGGACGCCCATCTGGCCCACCACTTCAGCTCGCCCGCACAGCAGTACGATGCGGCCCGGCTGGGGATGTGGATTTTTCTGATGACCGAGATCCTCTTCTTCGGCGGACTGTTCTGTGCCTATGCCGTCTATCGCGCGAACAATCCCCAAATTTTCGTCGACGGCCACCGCTTCCTCGATAAGCCGCTGGGCGCGGCCAACACCGTCTTGCTTATCTTCAGCAGTCTGACGATGGCCCTGGCCGTCCGAGCGGTGCAGCTTGGCCGACGCAGATGGCTGGTCGGGTTGCTGGCAATTACCATCCTCTGCGGTTTGGCCTTCCTCGGAGTTAAGGCCATTGAGTATAAGCACAAGTGGGACCACCGCATGGTGCCCGGCCAGGCCAGAATCGCCTACTGGTTCTCCCGCGGCGAGACATCGGAGCCGCTAAAAAAGTTTCAACCGGATGAAGCATACGTCAAAGAACGTCTTGCCCAGGCCGGTTTCGAGGACCTCGATCAAGCTGAATACGATCAGCGCGTAAAACACCTCGGCACGTACATGGGCATCTATTTTTCCCTGACCGGGTTGCACGCCCTGCATGTGGTCGCGGGAATCGTCGCGATCTCCTGGATACTCGTCGGGGCCGTCCGAGATCGCTTTGGAAGCAACTACTTTACGCCGGTTGATCTTGGGGGACTGTATTGGCACCTGGTCGATATGATCTGGATATACCTCTTTCCGCTCCTTTATCTGATTCACTGAAAAAACGCATGAAAACCTCCCCGGCCCACATCGTCGAAGTCCGCGTCCTGCTGGCCGTCTTCGCCGCGCTGATCATGTTGACGGTCGTCACGGTGGCCGTCTCCTATTTCGATCTTGGGGCCTTCAATCTCGTGGTAGCCATGAGCATCGCCACGATCAAGGCTGCATTGGTGGCGTTCTGGTTCATGCACCTCCGTTACGACAGCGGGCTGCACGCGTTCATCTTTCTGGTGGGCGTCGCATTTCTAGGATTTTTCTTGATCATCACCATGCTCGATGCGGTTACCTACCACCCCGCTGTACAAACCTGGGAACAGAGCAAATAGAGCGAGTTACATTTATGAGCAGCAGTTTTTCACCGTCGAGACTTCGGAATATGAAACTGGCCGCATGTCGTACGTCGGTGCGACACGCACCGGTAAGCATAAGTACCTGCTGGCGGCTGATCCGGCCGGGCCTTCTATTGATGGTGTTAGTCACTATGGCCATCCCCGCCTTGCTGGTCGACCAATTGTCGCCGGGGTTCCAACTGATCCATGCCCTGCTGGGCACGGGGCTGTTGATCTCCGGCGCTACAGCCGCGAATCAACTCATCGAGAAACGTTGGGATGCTAAAATGGCCCGCACGGCCTCGCGCCCCTTGCCTTCGGGCCGGGTGACCACCCGACAGGTAGCCATCTTCGCCGCGCTCGGTTCGCTTGCGGGCATCGGCTATCTGGCCGTGCTGCAACCAGTGACTCTGACGTTCCTGGCCACGTTGAGCTGGGTTATCTACGTTTTGATCTACACGCTGCTGAAGCGGAAAAGCGTGTGGCACATACCTCTCGGCGCGGTGGCCGGCGCCATGCCGGTGTTGCTAGGCGCCGCGACTGCAAGCGCGGCCTTTGCCCCACTTTCACTGACACTGTTCAGCGTCGTTTTCTTCTGGCAATTCCCCCACACGACGGCCGTCGGCTGGCTGTATCGAGAACAATATGCCTGCGGCGCGATCAAAGTGGCAGCCGTCGTAGACCCATCAGGCCGGCTGGCCGGCCGGCTGGCGCTCCTGGGGGCCTTGGGATTGCTGCTGGCAAGTTTAGCTCCCACAATGCTCTCTCCGGCCAGCTGGACGTACTTCGCAGTTGCTTTATCATTGGGACTGGCCCACTTGGTCCTCGCCGCAAGATTTCGCGGCGAACCGAACGACGCCAACGCCCGCGCCCTGTGGCAAATGTCGTTAGTCCATCTACCCCTGCTATTGACGTTCCTGCTGTTGGCCGGGGGCCACGTCTTGCGGTGATTTGAGCAGGTCCTTGAACTTTTCCTGCACCTTGGCCACCTTCGGCAGGGCCGCCGCCTGCACGTATGGATTCTGGAGATGGCAGACAACGTAATTCTGGTGTTTGGCCTCGGCCGGATAAAAAACCTCAAGCGGCTCCAACCGCGTCACGATCGATTGAGGGTACACGTGAGCGTTGCGCAGTGACGTCCACCACACCGTCGAGCTGCTCGAAGACGGCCTCGACGCACCAAAAACATCCGCCGGCCAAGACTGCCTCGGCCTTTGCGGCAAGATTTTTAAGTTGATCGGCTGGGACGAACCGCAAGGCCGCCGAATTCAGGCAATAGCGCCGGCCGGTGGGAGTCGGGCCGTCTTCGAACACGTGGCCCAGATGCGCGCTGCAACGCCGGCAGAGAATTTCCGTGCGAACCATGCCGTGGCTTTTATCAATTTTCTCACGGAGGTTCTCCTCGGCTGCCGGTTGAAAGAAGCTGGGCCAGCCGGTGCCGGATTCGAACTTCGCCTTTGACTTAAACAGCGGCAGATCGCAGCCGACGCACACGTACATGCCCGGCCGCTTGTTGTCGAGCAATCCGCTGCAAAAAGCCGGTTCGGTGCCCTTGCCGCGCGTGATGTGATACTGCTCCGGCGTCAGACGTTTACGCCACTCGGCATCTGAGCGGACGACCGCAGGGGTTTCCGTCGGCTCCGTGAGTTTGCCGTCAGGACCAATCAATCGAACACGAACATAAGGCACGGCGGTTCTCCCTTGAGATTTTGCCGGCGCAGCCTCCATACCTGACGGACCGTCGCAACCGGTCACGACAATAAGCACCAGCGGCAATGTCCAACCACCTCGCAATCGCATGGAAAAACCCATGACAGCGTTACTCAACTTGTTCCTTCCCGCTCCATGGATATTATATCTATGGGGACAAGTTCTCCGAAGTTCGCCAGCGTGTCAAGAACTGAAATAGAGACGTCATGCCGAACCAGCTACACCATGAACTGAGCCCCTATCTGCTTCAGCACGCCGAAAATCCCGTGGATTGGCGGCCGTGGGGCGCGGAGGCATTGGCGCTGGCCCGAACCGAACAGAAGCCGATCTTTCTGTCGATCGGTTATGCCTCGTGTCATTGGTGCCACGTGATGGCCCACGAGAGTTTTGAAGATTCTGCAATCGCCCGGCTGCTGAACGACCACTTCGTGTGCATGAAAGTCGACCGTGAGGAACGTTTTGATCTGGATCAAATCTACATGGAGGCGGTGCAAATGATGACTGGTCGCGGCGGCTGGCCGCTGTCGGTATTCCTCACGCCTGACGGCGAGCCATTCTTCGGTGGAACATACTGGCCGCCGCGGGCCCGCGACGGCATTTCCGGATTCGACGAGGTGCTTCTGGCCCTGGCCGACGCCTGGCAACACCGCCACTCTGACGTGCTCGAACAGGCTCATAAGATCACACAACTCTTGCGGCAGGCAGAAATGCCGGCCACACCGGTTGAGTTAGACGACACCATGCCCCAGGAGGCTGAGGCTATTCTGCGGCGATCCTTCAATCCACAATGGGGCGGATTTGGACCCGCGCCGAAATTTCCTCAGCCTTTAGCTTTACGTTGGCTGCTACATCGCTGGCGCCGATCGGGCGATGACGAACTGCTAAAAATGGCAACCACTACGCTCGACCACATGGCCGCCGGCGGCATGTTCGACCATCTCGGCGGCGGCTTTCATCGCTATTGCGTCGACGATCGCTGGCAAGTGCCGCACTTCGAAAAAATGCTCTACGACAACGCCATGCTGGCGGTCTGTTACCTTGAGTCCTGGCAGGCGACGGGCAAAGAGGAATATGCCATAGTGGTCCGGCGGACGCTGGACTACCTACTCCGCGATATGACCGATCCGCAAGGTGGTTTCTACAGTGGTGAAGATGCCGACAGCGAGGGACAAGAGGGCAAATTTTATCTCTGGAGTCCCGGCGAAATTGTTGCCGTACTGGGACCCGAGACTGGAAGGCTCTTCTGCCGCATATACAACGTAACCGACGCGGGCAACTTTGAGGGCCGAAACATCCTCAGTCTGCTGCGGCCCTTGGAGGTCGAGGCCAGGCTGTTCGACTACGAGCCGGCCCTGTTGGCGGCAAAAATGGACGCCGCCCGTGCGAAACTGCTGGCGGCACGGGCGAAGCGCGTCCGCCCGGGATGTGACGAAAAAGTGCTGGTCGGCTGGAACAGCCTTGCCGTCGACGCCCTGGCTCAGGCAGGCGCAGCGCTCGGCGAGCCTCGATATACGGCGGCGGCCAATCGGGCGGTCGATTTTCTCTGGAATCATCTCCACCGCGACGATGGCCGCCTGCTGCACTATTGGCGCAAGGGACAGGCCAAGTGCGATACCTGTCTCGATGACTATGCCGGCCTGGGAAATGCCCTGCTGACGCTCTACGAAACCGGTGGTCCGCCGGCGCGGCTCGATCAAACCGTCGCCGTAGCCGACGAGATCCTTGCACGGTTCGCCGACCCAGAGCACGGCGGCTTTTACTACACCGCCAACGACCATGAACCGCTGATCGTTCGCAAGATGGACTGCCTCGACAATCCCACTCCCAGCGGAAACGGCCTGGCAGCGACGTTGCTCCTGCGATTGCAGACAATCTCCGGCAACAACAGCTATCGTGCGGCGGCGGAAGCCGCGATTCGTGCATGCCTTGCCCTCGTGCGACAGGCGCCTACTGGCGCCTTCCAATTGCTCCTGACGATGGACTTACTCCTATCATCCAATCCCGAAAACGAGGCTCAGTCCCAATAGATTCTGTACGACAAAGGCCACGACAGCGAAACGTCGCTGTCCCATTAAGGTCCTTCCAACTCGATAGCACGAGGGAAGAGGATGTTGTTTTCTAAGTGGATGTGCTGGTGCAGATCGGCTTCCATGCGTTGCAATTCCTCGTACATTACCCGGAAGGTCGGGCATGCATCGGGGGGCAAAGCGTAATCGTGGGTAACCTCGCGGAGTTTCGCCAAGGCTTTGGCGGCGTTCTCGTGCTCGAGTTCCATCTGTCGAATTGGATTGCGCGCCGATCCGAACGGAGCTATTGGCTTTGGGCAGCAGAACCGCCTCGATCAGCCTGGGCAGGTACGGGCCGACGATTTCCTCCAACGGATCAGCCAAGCCGAGGACGCCATAGGCTTTGTTCGGAGAATCGCTGCTGCTCAGGAAGATGGCATACTTGGGCAGGTAGCATAGGATGCAGAACTTGCCGATGATGGCGTGCTTCCAGGCGCCAACGATTTCCAACTCGTCAGTTGACAACTTCGCCGGGTTCTCCTGGACAAATTCGTCGATCAGTTCCCGGTGAGCAAAAAGGGCATCCCGAATGGCGACCCTGGCTTCGAGCGGTGTGGACGTGTATTCCCGTGAATTCGAGAATTGCTCAGAGGAGATTTTGAGTTTCCGGTTCACAAAAGACAGCAGGGCCGCATACAAATCGTAGAACAGCTTGCCTTCGTCAAAAGTAATTTGCATCGTGCTTTGCCTTTCGCTGTATTGTTACCTTTCAAGCGCTGCCAGGATCGATAGGGCATCGCAAAATATGTTTCCAAGTTCAACATTCGTGCAAGCTGACCATGTTCCCCAAACTCCTTGCCATTGTCGAACGTCACGTTGCGACGCAACGCGGGCGGCAAGTCTCTCATACGCTTGATGAGAACATATCGCACCGTGTCTGCTCGCATGTTGTCGGACCGACCGATCCGCGCGTAGCCGCTTTTTCGCTCGACCAACGTGGCCAACGCACTGCGACGGCCTTTGCCGACCATCGTATCGCCCACCCAATCGCCATAGCGGCGACGGCGATTGATGACCTCGGGCCGCCCGTCAATGCGGACGCAATCGCTCAATTTCCCTCGTTTTTCCGGTGGTCGGCCGCCACGCCACAACCACGATCGCCACGCCGGGGCAAGATCATCAATCCAGTTGTAAATGGTCTGCCGCGACAGACATCGGCTCGGCTGACGGGCGAAGACTCGCTGACTGCGTCCGGCAATCTGGTCCGGCGACCAACGATTTTCCAGCCGTTCTTCGACATACCGATGCAATTCGTCGTCCTCCATATTCCGCGGACGCCTTCGCATCCATTTTCGTTTGTCCGCAAATTGCTGGGCTTGCTTGGGACGGTAGCCTCGTTGGCCCGTATTGCGTTGGAGTTCACGGTAAATCGTGCTCCGATGCCGCCCCAACAGTTCGGCAATTCCCGTTTTTGATTTCCCCTTTTTGTTCAATCTGTATAGGAGTTTGCGTTCCGCTAATGTAAGATGATCTGACATCGCTGGGCCTCCGTGAGAACGTCACAGTCTTGACAACCGCGACATTCCAGCGGACCCAGCGATTCCTTCCCATATCAGTTTTTAATTTTGTCGCATTTGTATTTTGCCATCACCGAGTTGAAAATTGCCAATATTGCCAGAAGATTGGCTTATGGATACATTCGTACATTGTACGAAATGGTTTTTTGTCCGCCAGAGCTAGAATTGGCCATCCGACGGCAACCTTGATCATTAAGGCGATAGCAGTAGCATGCAGCGGTTTGCTGACATCAGCCAGTAGAGAAGTCACACCTCAGTGTTAAACCACTCTTTCGGAGGAGCATGATTCGGTAAGATTGTTTCCTCAATCGAAATGAAAAAAGCTGTGTCGAACAACACTTACAACCAAGAATATCTTGGCAATGACCGCTTGGCAAAAAACCAAGCGGTCGTCGACATAAAAACGATGACGACCGGCATTGTAGTCGATTTGTAAGTTATTGCTATATAAGAACTTGCGAAATAAGTCGGGGCGACTGAATTTGAACCAGCGACCTCTTGGTCCCGAATTTTCTTTACCTTCCGAGGGTGATGTTGTAAAGACTTGCCGATCATCGACTTACGAAATGGCCAAAATTCAGCAATTTGACGTAAGTCGTTTAATATCGGTTAAGTCAACTGCAATCAAGGTATAATACCCTGAATCGTCGTCAAGACTTGGCCGCTTGTATGCCGTGTTTTTTATGCCTACCTCAATGGGGAGAAGGGCGTTTGTGAACATACCCTGATACCCTAAATACCCGTTATCTGTTGCCAAGGTCCGGAAGGCGGCCACTCCATCTCGAACTTATTTCCTGCTGCAACGGCTCGGGCACACGGCACAAAAAAGTCGCGCAGGACTGTTGCAACTTCATCCAGGCCGAGGTCGCCGGTGTCGAGCTTGCTCTTGTTGACGAAAGCCCGCCATTGAGCCCGCTTGCTTTCATCATGGGAAAACTCGGCTGAAAGAGCCGTGGGCACATCCGAGGGCACGAGCGTACGCCGCTTCTCAAAAGTCACTCGGATCGCTTCGCACAGCAATGGTCCTTGGAAGTCAAACTGCCGGGCCAGTATCCACAGGTCATAGAAATCCTTCATGCGACTGTTGGCGATGCCCAGCATGACCATTGCTTGGAACTTCTCGGCTACGACTGATTCGCGTGAATACGCAAGCAGAACCGGGGCGGGAAAATCGAACAGGACCGGATAGCTGACCTCCGACGCCGCCGGCGTCACAACGTCGCCAAAGCCAATGTCAATCTGAATCGGAATCCGGGCGTTCTCCAAATGGCCTTCAAGAGTAAGACGCAATCCTTCGTATTCCTGGTCCTCTTTGATTACGTCGCCATGCACTGATTCCCCGCTGAACGTCATGCCATCGTCCTCGACTGCCGCCCCGCAGACTTCCCGGACGATTCGCTCGAATCGCGGAATCGAAATTTCTCCGCGGCCAAGGAGGTCCAGATCACGGGTGGGCCGGTGCGGCTGATCGCCCCAGAGTTGAAACAGCATGGCACCTTTCAGAACGAACACATCCCGATGTTCGGATTGGCTCAGTCGGTACAAGAACCGTTCCAGGGCATACCGGGTGAGAACGAACTGGAAATCCTCTCCCCGCGTCCGCGATAGATTCAGCAATCGTTGCCGTACCGAAGCCGCCATATTCCGAGGCCTTTCCTTGGTCATGTCAGGGACTCCATGTACGGACGCATGACGTTCGCCACCCGGCAAACCTTAGCTGCGACCCATAGTTCGTCCGTAGTCACACGGTGTTTTTGCCAGCAATCTCGCAGCGACTCTAGAGCCACGTCCAGCCCGATCTTATTGCGGTACTTGAAGCAGTCGGCAATCGTTTTTGCTGGCGAGTAGACTCGTACTGCGACACCTTCAATGCGATGCTCCTGAATGCCGAACTCAAGTGACTTGCCGGAGAACCTGACGATTCGGATCGGTGGATAATCCACTTTCGGCAGCCGCGCCTTCTCGTCAATTGCCAGCCAGACCTCGAACGGAGCTTGCGTGGTTAGTTCATGAAACTGAAGGGCCGACAGCAGGCAGACGACCCCGTGGGGTACGCGCTTGCAGGCTTCAGCAAGGGTGTGATTCGGAGTTGGCTTCGATCCGGCAAGCACATAAAGTCCGCGTCCCGTGCGTTCAAGTAAACCCTCGTCAAGCAGCCGCCGCAGATGTTCTCGCGGAATGCCATCGGCCTCCAGGTCACGGGGGCGAAGGACACCCTTTCGCCGCACCAGTTCGAGTACACGTTCTTTTCGCGATTTCATTGGCCCACCCTATGTTACGAATCGCCGGGTGATGTTTATAATGCCCGACTAATTGTAACATATAGTAGTCACACTGCAAGTCCCTTGCCAAAACGGCCAGACACCACTTTGGGGTGAAGAGAATCCTGAGTAGAATTGCGGATGAAATGGCTACGGAAAACATTGACGTCCATCATCGTTCACCAACGGGGGCTAAGATTGCTCTATTCCGCTCGTTATTCCGTGGACGGGAAGACGTCTATCCTCGTCGCTTCGAGAGCCGCAAGAGCGGAAAAAGCGGCTATCAACCCGCCTGTGCCAATGAATGGGGCGTGGGCATTTGCCAGAAACCCAAGATCAAGTGCGCCGATTGCCCACAAAGGCACTTCTTTCCCATCACCGATGATGTGATCCGTTGGCATCTTTCAGGACAAGATGATGTGGGTCGCGATTTCGTTATGGGCATCTTCCCAATGCTGCGCGACGAGACATGCTTCTTTCTGGCTGCCGATCTCGACAAGTCGCATTGGCTAGAGGACGCAGCGTCCGTGTTGGAGACGTGTTGCCGTATAAATATCCCAGCCGCTTTGGAACGATCGCGCAGCGGCAACGGTGGGCACGTGTGGATTTTCTTCCAGGAGGCAATTCCCGCCGCTCTGGCACGCAGA
>JAFGFZ010000098.1 GCA_016930815.1 Pirellulales bacterium
CCCACGGTAATGATCGGCGGCATGCCGACGGCACGCCTGGGGGACCTGACGGTCCATGGCGGTGTGATTACTATCGGGTGCCCTACGGTGCTCATCGGGGAGGTCGGAGTAGGAGGAGCGGGTGGAGCAAGCCCGCCGTCGGGGGGGCAGGGAGCGTTGGTTGGTGCTCAGGCCGGAAAGGCGGCAGGTCATTCCGGTAGCAAGGATACAGTACTTGCGGGGGTTAAAATTGGTAAAGGGATACTCGCAGTCAAGGATGCATACAATCTAGGCGTGATTGCGGGGCGCATGCTAAACGCGCTGAGTGCCGCCAGCAAGTTTGGTCAGAAGTTGCTCCCAGCCGCAGGCAAAGCGATGAGCCGAGGTTCCAAAGCGCTCGGACCGATTGGAATTGTCATCGGTATTGGACTTTCTGCATCGGAAGGTGCTTTGGAAGCGAAACCTGGGAAGCGACTTAAAGGAGCAGCAAAAGAGGTAGGGAAGGATGTCGCCGTGATGGCCGGAGGTGCCGCCGTTGGAGCGGCCATTGGTGCGATGGTGGGATCCGCTGCAGGAGGTGTTGGAGCAGTTCCGGGAGCAATCGCTGGGGCCAAAATCGGTGCGGCTGTTGCAAGTGTCGGCTCAGCGATCTACGATGCCTTTAATGAAGAATAGAAGGAATGCTAGATCCTGAGCAAATGATGAAAAAATAGAAGAAATTACGAGATCATGACACAATCGTAGAACCCGAAAAGATCAATTTCCGAGGGAATCTATGAACCAAATAGTTCATAATAACTATGAGATTGGGATGCCAGATAATTGGGTGGATGCAACGATCACCGTAATTACTGGTCCAGCAGATAATGAATATTCCCCATCGATTTCCATTGTTCAGCAACCATTGAAGGAGCCGACGAGGTCGGAGACTTACGGCCGAAGTCAAGCGAATGTGCTGCAAGACGCACTGGCTAAAAATGGTTACGAGGTGTTAGAGGAAGGCCCCGCAAAACTTGGTCAGTACGATGCATATCGTCGTATGTTTCGACATGTATCGGAAGATGGTATCCCCGTGACTCAGCTTCAATTCTATATCACAAGAAAGAAAGAGGTTGTAATTATCACGGCAACACATATGACAGCCAATTACCCGCAACTTAAGGATCAGTTTGAGGCAGCATTGGAAAAATTTGCATTTTTGGATTGATTGAGATCCACATCGATCCAATATTTTAACTATGAAATATACATAACATGAGAAATATGTTCCGTATCCAGCCATGTCGGGCACATCGCCACTTCTGTAGCAAATGACATCATACAACACTGATGAAAATCAACGTTCAGTCAGGAGATGTTGTTGTTCGGGCAGGTCTAGTGATGGGTAAGAGTATCCTGTCGATGGTGATTAATGAAACTTATAACCACGCAGGACTGGCACTTGATGCAAGACAGGTGCATCACATTGAAGCAAATGGATATGAGACAATATCGTTAACAGATTTCTTCAGCCCGAATAACGCAAATGGTGGAGCCGTTTTTCGATTTATCGGACCGGAAGCTTTGATAATTTGCGCCGAGGTGGTGCAACTCGCCAGATGTGGAGATTACCTGCGAATCCCCGGTAATCCATTTTCCACGGCTAACGATCTGAGGACTGTTAGCTGTAACGAATTCGTTCATGAATTATTTCGTCAAGCTATTGGAAGGCTGATTTCAAAAACCGAAGATATTTTCCTATTCTTCAAGTTGGTAGAGGCATATACGGACTCGGCAGGAGATGTAAAAAACTTGATTAAACCACGTGAAATCCAATTTGCTGGACCAGGCGGGATCACATATGTTGCAGAGTCGTTGGGCCGCATGGAGGCAGACCATACCGACGTAAAAATAAAATTCGAAGGGAAACTCGAATTGCGGTGCGACGCCTGGGAAATGGGTTGTGTTGAGATAGGGATCTTGGATTCTTATACTCCCAATTCTTTCCTCCAATCGCAATTGTTCAAGCTTGTTGATCGAATAGATAGTAGCGCTTATGCGAGTTTCAATCACTACCACACTGGGTGGGCTACACGAAGAAGTCCCCTTGGTCATTCCTTGACTGGAAACTTCCTTGTTCGAAGAGGCCCCCTCGGACAGGATGGAAAAAGCTCTGGGAAAAGAGGCCCATTAGGTAGAGGGTAACAATCTAGTTTCTGCCAGAGAATATTCTTTTCATTTGGACAAGAGTATCCATGCATCATATCAAATAATGAATTCACAGCAGCATATTTATTGTGCCATAATTCATTCCTTCTTCAAATCCCCTTCCCTCACCTCGACTTGAACGATATTGCGTTGGGATTCTTGTTCCGGTTTGGGAACCACGTCGGCAGCTTGGCCGCTGGCGCGGGAGCCGCCGATTCTTCCCGTCGCTTCAACGGTGTACTTGCCGGGCGGAACTTTAGAGAAAACAAAGAGCCGCCCGTCCAACGATGGGCTCGGCGCCCCGCCGCCGACGAGCTTAACAGTCCATTTGGATGCATCGCTGGAATCCATGATTTTGCCAGTTCCATAGACGAGCTCCACATGGACAAAAAGTTTCTCTTGGGTGGTGGATTTCTTGGTGGATCCTGAATCTGGGGAGTCATTTGACGCCAGAGATTCCTTTGCCAGAACTTGGATTACCAGTGGCTCTTTGGTATCAGGGTAAGGCGTGCACACATGCCGTTCGTTTCCGACCATATCCACGATTCTCACAACCGGATAATAGGTTCCAGGAATAAGCGGTTTGCGAGATGTTAGCTGCCATCTATCACCATCAAGTGGTTTTTTTCCAACTTTGTCATCCGGTTCTTTATCATCGAGTTCACCGTTTCGTTCGAGTTCTGACTCCCACCCGAATTCAATCCCTCGAATCTCATAGTTGTCGTATGCTTCGAGAATCAACGTGATCGGCTCGTCTTCCATATATTCCTGTTTCTCAGATTGGAATGATCTGAAATCGGGGCGCTCATTATCAATCAGAAAATCAGCCGTATCCCCAATTTCATCAAAGCCAGTCCAGTGATATTTGAGTTTAAGCGTGTGGTGTCCCGGAAAATCCTTTGCAGGGATGGAGAAAACGTGATCGCTGGATTGTGTGTGTACGACCATAACTCCGGTCTCCAAATCAGTGATCGTCACCCGATGGTCGCGGCTGTCATATGCGGTGACGAGAGGATCTTCCGAATTATCGATATATAGTGCGATTCGATCCTTTCCTGATCCAGATACAAACGCATTGGTCGGGGCGTCCACTTGGATCTTGATGTTGAGTTGGTCGCAAACAGGGAATTTATAATGTGGGTGATTCTTCCGGTTCTCAGAGGCATGGTTTTCATCCTGCTTTGGATAATCAATTGCAACTATTCGGACCGGCTTTTTAATGTTCGTTTCCGGCAGGATGGAGTTGTTTTTTTCAATTCTGTAAACCAGCGCGCAGCGCCATTGGTCAACATTGAGTGATACGAGTAACGGCCATTCGGCATTTTGTGATATCTTTCCAATGACAACTGCTTTATCAATAAAGGAATTGATCGAATCGTTTCGTGAGGGAGTAATCCACCGGCACGTTGCCTCTTGATTCCATTCTATGGCGATGGGATTCTCGCGGTTGACATCATCTGGTAAAAACGAGCACTCTGGATTACGATCAACCATTAACTGAAGTGTTTCATACCGATCATCCAAATTTGCCGCCAGTTGCAAGAAATTTTCAGGATGGCGAATGTTGACCTCCGCCCATTTGTATTGGCTAGGATGTGCTAGCCGCTTGCCCTCGGCATCGAGTTCGTAAATTACGAACAATAATCCATTGGTGATCGCTTGCAATACGCTGTCCGGTTGGGTGGTGGGCAATTTATCGCCAGTCTCGTTGTTAGGAGATCTGTCATCGGCTGATGGTGTTTTGTTTGTGGAGGCCAGTTTGATTAGTGTTGTGGAGGATCCGTCCTTTGTGGCCGCCGGGAGTTCAATCGGTCCGCTAGTAGCGATCGGTTCGTTCTTTTTCCAAGCACCATTCGCAGCATATTTCACCAGATTGTCGTGAATGGAATCCTCGAAAGTCAACTTGCCAGGGGGGTAACCATCTTCCTGACCCGGCGGTCGCAGGCTGAAGACGTCCAATTCAAATGATTTGGTCTTGTCGGATAGATTCTTTGCCGAGAATCGAAAACTCGATTGACGGTTTGGAAATGGCTCAAGAACCAAGACATCTGCGAGATCTGTATTGGAACTGCACGGGTGCCATGTCCCGTCGTGCCCCCGTTGTTCCGCAAAGAGTCGGATACCGGTCGGGCCAGGTAATCGAATATCATAATCCCTTCTCTCCGAAAGGCCATCATCCGCGGTTAGCACGAGGTGCATTTTTTCAGTACGAGTTTCATCATTCAGTTCTCCACGGCGTTCTAGTCCCGTGATTTCAATCGGGATTTCGATGTTGCCTGATGATTGATCGACATCGACAGGGAATCCAACACCCGTTTGCACTGGCTCGAGTTGGTTCCCTTCCCAACGATTGATGGTGAGGACTGTGTCATTGAAGTCGAAACGAACATCGAGTTTCTCAATCCTGCCGATGACAGAAAACTGGATTACCCATGGCATGGGGATGCGCACCTCCGGCAGGGGGATGAATTCTGGTTTATTTTCTGTATTTCTTGATTTAAAAACGATCTTCGTTTTGAATTGATGAGAATCGATCCGCGGGCCGGGCAGCGGGACATGTCGGACGGGCCCTTGCCGATCCACATCGCGCGGGTCAAGAAGATAGGCGGCGAGGATGGTTGCATTGTCTAGTTTGGAATCAGTTTGGGATATTCTGATCATGTTGAGTTGGTCGAAGTGCTTCTTAATATCCTGGCCAAATTTACGATATTCAATGTAATCTTGTTTTGGTTCATCGATTGGATTTGGATCAATGAGATTTATGAACAATGCGTATATGTGTGCGCGATCTTTCGCACGGTCCCATGTGTTGGTTGGACGGGGGTCGTCTGTTATGGAATCATCAGCAATGAATTTCTTTCCCAGATCCTTGTCGCGATACGCAGCTAATGCGGCATACGCGCGTTCACGATCCTCTGCTGAGTAGATTGGAAGTTGAAGCAAATCGAGTAGACGGTCGGCTTCAATCATGTTTTCAGTGAGCAATTCGAGATTCTCGATTGTTTGATTTAGTCTTTTGGTGAGAATTGTATCAAGCTGTTTCTCGGCTTTAATAACATCCTGAAATTCTGTTCCGAGCCACCAATACGGCTGGGTATTGGATGCCGGGTTGTTCTCTTGGAATTTCCGAATTCGATCGCAGCTATTCTTCAGCTTTTCCAACAAGAATATAATATTCTGATATTCATTAACTCCCTTTGGTGATCGTAAACTTTCTCGATCGTGCCATTGGACGTATGGATACGTTCGGAGTAAGATGTCAACAAGTTCCCGTTTTTGTCTCAATTCCCTGGAATAGTCTGGGTGCTTGAGTAACCGTTCAGGTATGTTGTCTCGTTTGATTTTTGTATTGAAAGCCTGCCAGGCATCGTACCAATCTGAGTAGATGGATCTCTTTTCCGCCGTCCATCGATTCTCGGATAGAGCTGATTCCAATGCCTCCAGCTTGAATTTGATTTCCCGTAGCTCTCCCGTGGAACGAGTACCGCTGATGAGTATTCGATGTTCGCAAAATGTGAGATCCCAAATCAATTTTCGCCAAAGTTCAGCAGAAATATCGGCGGGTGTAACACCCCATAAATGGCCAGGGACTGCCGAATACCCAAGATGCTCATCAGATTGGTTATCACGTAGGTTTTGAAGATAATCTACCATTCCCCAAATTCGAATTAGCTCGGAATAGCGGGCATTCCTTTCCTCCGTAACAGTTGCTGGACTGGTCTTTGGTTCAGGTGGGGTTGCGGCTGTATCTTTTTCCAGCGTTGGTTGTTCTTTATCTGTTTTGCCTGGTGGTGTATTTTCAACGGCTGATGTCTCCTCGGTGTCAGTCGTCGAGTTTGGTGACTTTTCTTGCGACGGGCTCGTTCCATCGTCGGTTCCTTCCTGACTCACCAACGCCAAGAGGACTGTTGACCAACTTGGAATGATGGCGCTATTTGCCACGGGCGACGAGTGGCGACTAGCCCAAGTTGTCAATTGGCTAGTCCGCGGTTGTTGAATGGTGGATGTTTTGCCTTTACCTTCAGTTTGGCCCTCTTCCCGATTTTTGGGTCCTTTTGTTGTGTCTGGGATAATTTTACGTCGTGCGAATTGAAACGCGCTTGCTTGATCGGCCTGGTCTTTATTTACCTTGATATCGACAATTCCCTGACCGCCAAGCAACAATAGCGGTGTTTGCAGGCATAGACCATCGGCTGATTTCGAGAGAGCACGGCAAGTTTCATCCACGCTCTCGAAAAACTCTTTGATTGTGATCCTTGGCAGTCCATCCGATGATTCCGTTGCGTCCGATTTTCTGATTGGTCCAAGTGCGCGTTGCACGGCCATGGAGAAAACCGACCGACGATCGGCATGCGATACACGAGATATCTGGTGTTCCCCACTTGCAGTGATGACCCAAAGATTGGGATCGTCGATATTCTTGATAGTGTCATCGAGCAGTGTTGGAAATTCATCTACTAAAACGCCGAGACGTGGATCGGGTGGCATGCGGCAGACATCGAGCAGGACAACCTTTTTTTTCACCGGCAAATTCAATATATGTTTGAGTACCACGCACAATTCGGTTTTATCGTCCATGCTATTGGAATCATTGGTTTCAAAACCAAAGTTATTGCTGAGTAGGTAGATATTGCCATCGATCGTTAGGCTCAATCCAGTCAAATAAACAACCAGAACATCTGACTTGTCAACATGGCGTTTCAGACGACATGCTTCTGTCTGATTGATTCTTTGCAGAATATCTGTTTCTGTAATTTCACGAAACGACTTGATTCCCTGGAATTTATCTTGCACAGCATGGATCGGTTGCAATACTTGGGGAAAGTCTACTGCAACATAGTCTGGCTTCTGCAAAGTATGTTCCCCATAGTCCTCCACGGCATAACCAACAAAGAATGTTCTAGATTCAGGACTAGGCCATATCAACCAGACAATCAAACCAATAATTCCGGCAACAACAAGAAACAAGAAAGTGGAAAATGCCTTGGTCGACCGGGGGTTTCGTATATTTTTGGGTATTCGCCATTCTGCTTCACTTGAGGGAGAAGAATTAGACATCATAACTATTCCTGGAATAGAAGAAGAAAAGATGTATTGCCTATTGAAAATGGGCTAGTCGGTTTTCTTGAAGCCGCTAGAGACAAGGATTTCTTCCAGGGCTGGCTTACCAAAGAGCTGCCATGTTGCGGCTAGGTCCGGTATTTCCATTAATATTCCTGCGAAATCTCCGATAAGTTGTTCAATAAACGCCAAATCACGAAACGTCAAAAGTTGTGACAGCACACTGGGCCAACAGAAACCAAGCAAGCCGCGGCCTCCCTCATTGTTCGACTCTTTGAGGTTGGAGCGGAAATTTTCGATCAGTCGTTTTGTGGCATCTTCTGGTTTTCCAGGAAGATAGAAACAGATGATCGCATCATGATCCCAGGCGGCATCGATGATATCCGGCCATTCCGGGAATCCGTCGGCCGCGAGAACCACGGGCGAATGGTAACGGGCGGCTTCTTCGGGTAACCAATCGAATAAGACAGCATCCGGAGACAATTCCTGGGGAACCTTGCCTCCATATTTTTCATGGTGAATTACCATGACCAGAGTCAATGACATGGCAAGATGGCCGGCAATCGCTGATGGCCGAAAGGGATTTTCATCGGGCATTCCCCGATATAAAATCAGGCCGGACTCACACGATTCCACAGTATAAAGTGGTGCCGATGACCCTATAGGCGACCTTTTTCTTATTGAATCGACTATGATGGGAGGTGTACCGGATGGTACCGTTGAATGGTGTGGCTTCTCCTCATCTTCACTAGATCGAATGTGAACTACAAATTCCGTGGTACCGGCGACAATCCGATCGCCTTCTTTCACTACAGCCGTCTTGACGAATTCATCATTGAGCTGAGTTCCATTGGTGCTGTCAAGATCCTTCAACCAGCACCACGAATCGTCCCGTTCGATAACGAAGTGGGTTGACGACATCTGCTGATCGTGAGGAAATGAGACATCAGCCCATTGAGTCCGCCCAAAAGTCAACATCTGCTTATGACGGATCTGATACTGTTTGCCAGCGGAAGAACCAGATACAACTTCGAGCGCTACATGCATCAGTGTTTGTTCCCCTCACTTCCAATCGCATGCGATATATGGTATTGGAATCGAGACACCTCAATTCGTCAATAGAAGCAATCTGATCCGTGACAGTAACCTCGGCAAGATAGAAAAGGCTGAAAACTGGTTCCCGGCTGGCTTATCGTAAGGGGCGACCGATAAATAACTTTCTGGAAATCAGCAACCACCTGCGTAACAGGTGGCTTGAGGTAAGCCCCTATGAAGGGACCGCGCAACCAACGTGAGTGTTTTCAGGCTCCGAATAGGGAGTAGGGAATGAAGAATACGGAATACTGGGCACGGCCTGGCAGATCGAATACGACGCGATTGCCGAACTGGTAGCGGCGGCAGCCCATTTTGTACATCGACGAAACGACAGGTAAAGGTAGACAAGCTGCAAGCACACATTCACATGATTTGTTGCCGGTAGGGCGAAGAGCTGGATGATGCCGCACCAGCCGACGACGCGAAGTTCGTCCATCTGCAGAGAAGAACTCGCCCAGGAGCTCATTCTTCCTTGTACCCATGCTGATGATCGGGTTGGGCAAACGGAGGTATCGCTGCTTCAGTCGGGCGATGTACTCGAATTGCTCGCTGCGAAAAGGGGGGTTGCCCATCGTCTTGGTCTTTTCGTCTTGACTTTTGCGAAAACCAAGTTCTTCAAGCAGGCGGCGTACCGTGCTGGGGCCGACTGGCGTTCCCATTCGTTCGAGTTGTGCTCCGATTTCCATTGCTTCAAATTCCGTCTATTCCATGCCCCAATGGGTTACCGAATCCTGATCTTTGATATAAATTCCACTTCCGGTAGGTATCGGATAGGCATAGATCTCGCTATCGGCAACCTCGTAGCTGGCAACTTTGTTATACTCGGTCCGGCTCGGTTCGAAGACGGTAAGTTCACCTTCAGGTGTCAGAGCGATGAAGACCGAGCCATCATAAACAATCGATCCGAAACCGCGTCCGCTCAACGATTCGGTCCACAACGATTTTCCATTTTGGGCATCGAGGCAGAACAAGTTCCCACGTTGCGAGATCCCATGGAGCATGCCATCGAGGAGTACGGGTGTATTGAATCAGACGGCATTATCCGGATTGCACCACAATTCCCGCGCGGTGTATTTTTCGTTGAGGATCTCGATCTTCACCGCCTTGGTGCCTCGACCGGAACCGGCATAGATTACTGTTGGGACATGAACCAGGGGCGTTGCCGTGTTGTAGGCCCGGCCCTTGGTTTCAATGCGTTTCATCTTCCGATTCTTTCTTGTTCAACGAGACACAATCCACCTGACATCTGAATTCGAGCGGGGGACTAGTAGAAAGGATCCATGAGGGAGTATCATCGTGCCAGAAGGAATCGATTGTCATGGATGGATCATACTTTTCATTGCGGAGAAGAACAATGCTTAAGCGATGTTGGGATTTGTCGAATGGTCTCGGAGCCCTGCTGATAATCATCACACTTGCCATGATCACTCCTATATCGCGATTGGTCGCGGCGGACGCGCATCGATCCCTGCCGCCTCCAGGGCAAATCGCAGGATTGGGGGTAAATATCCATTTCACGGATCCGCGGCCGGGCGAGGTGGAAATGCTGGCTGCGGGTGGTTTCCGCTGGGTGCGGATGGATTTTACGTGGAGTGCCACCGAACGGGAGCGCGGATGGTACGATTTTTCGGCTTACGAGCGGCTTCTAGCGGTGTTGGAGCCCCAGAAGATTCGCGTGTTATTTATCCTGGATTACAGCAACAAGCTCTACGAGGCGGATCAGTCGGTTGCCACCGAGGCGGGCCGGGAGGCCTATGCACGGTGGGCCGGCGCGGCGGCTGCCCATTTCAAGGGGCGTGGTATCTTGTGGGAGATCTGGAACGAGCCGAATATCCCCAATTTCTGGAAGCCGAAACCCAACGTCCAGGACTACACGGCGCTCGCCTTGGCCGCATCGCAAGCCATCCGGGACGCGGCAACCGAAGAGGCCATCATCGGGCCGGCGACCTCGACGGTCGACTTGCCATTTCTGGAAGGATGCTTTCGCGCGGGTCTGCTCCAATGGTGGGATGCCGTATCCATCCACCCGTATCGGCAATCGAATCCAGAAACCGTCGAGGCCGACTATCGCAGGCTCCGGGAATTGATCAACCAGTACGCCCCGGCCGGAAAAACGATCCCCATTTTGTCGGCGGAATGGGGGTACTCCTCGGCCTGGAAACGATTCGATACCGATCTCCAAGGCAAAATGCTGTGCCGCCAGTGGCTGACCAACTTGGCGCTAGGGATCCCATTATCGATCTGGTATGACTGGCACGATGACGGTCCCGATCCGAACGAGCCGGAACATCATTTCGGCACGGTTGCATTTGAGTATCGCGGAGGCCGCACACCCGTCTATGAACCCAAACCGGCCTATTTGGCCGCCAAGACGCTGACGACCCTATTGGATGGGTACGGATTCGCAAAACGCCTCGCCACAAAATCCTCCAACGATTACGTGCTCTTGTTTCGCAAGGACGACCAACTGCGACTTGCCATTTGGACAACAGAACAAGGCTCCCATGACCTGGATATCCCCTCCAGCCCGTGTCATTTTCAGGTGGTCAACCATTCGGGCGAGCCAGGCGACATGTTGTCGTCCCAGGCGGGCGTGCTTCGGGTAACCGTGACCGATGCACCTCAATATCTGATCGCCCAATCACCGAATCCTGAGTTGACCGGCGCTCCTTAAGTTCGATCACCAGAACGGTTTCTCACGGAGCCACAGGGTAAAACAATCGATCCAGACGTTGAACGCGAGCTGGCTGTGGCGGCGGTTCTGAATTCATACTCCAGCGCGCTGGCCGCGTTCACGCGAACGATCGGAGGTCTTGGCCTGAGGCTCCGCCGGAGTCGAATCATCGCACTTCAGATCGCCGGCCGCGTACTGCACGCCATCCAGTAGAAATTGCAGCATAGTCGCACTTTCGTAGCTTTCCGGGAAATGGCTCGGTGAGCAATAGAAAACACGCCCTTTCCCATGGGGTTTGATCCACGCAACATAGCGGACCATGTCGGCCACGCGGTTTCTAGGATCCTTGATTCCTTCGGTATCCATCACGAGGAGCGGGCGGAAGTCGAGCTTTTGATAGGCACCTTTGAAGCAATAGGGTTCATCCCGATGGATGAAAGGTTCTTTGTTACGAAAGGCGGCGACGAGTGGATGATTGGCATCGACTGTGCGAAGCGTGACCTCCTGGTTTGGCGGATGATAATCGAAGGCGGCTCCGATCATTTCCGTGAATTCCGGTGAGTCGTTCAACATCGTCGGGGCGCCGTGGATCACGACCAGCCCTTTCCCGCCGGCCACGAAATCGAGCAACGATTGTTCGAGGGCATCTGATTTCGTTTGGCGTTCTTCGGCCGTCATTTCTTTGTATTTGGGATTCCGTTCCAGTTCATCCAGGAACAAATTTCTCCGCGGATCGATGGAACAGTTGTTGTTCAATACCAGAACATCGTAGGAGGCCAGAGATTCGGGCGCCAGGCTTTCGATATCGACCGAGACCTTCGTTGCAAAGGCGCCGGATTTTTCGCCAAGGATTTCAAAGACGCGATCGACATGGGGCATGACTTTATGATCGAAGCCCGTCCGGAGCGAGAAGACGAGCAATTGACGCTTGCCTGCTGGGATGGTCGGCTTGGTCGGGGCCATTTGTTTCACGCGGTCCGACCACTCCGGTGTGGGAGGGACGATATCCGTTCGGGCGTACGGGATTTTTTCGGCTTGGGCGATTGCAACCAGGGCAAGGACCCATAGGCAGGCACTGCAATACTTGGACATGGATGGTTCCTCTTGTTGTATCGGAGTGTGGTCTGGTAGGCCCCCCGGTGATTGTTTTGTATAACATAGCTGGTTCCAGCTGCCGTGTCACGGCAAGTCCAGTGAAGTCTGGCCAGCCGACATCCCGGCAGTTCCCGGTTCGAAGAGGTGTTCCCCCTTTTTCCGAGCCCAGATGGGTCGTATCATCTTAGACATGCCACTTAGTAGAATCACCGCCGCCACCCCAGGGCAGCCAATCAAGACACTCATTATCGATGATGACGCCGCCCATGGTCAGACGATTGCCGACAGCTTGGATACTCTCGGCTATGACTGCCATGTTGCGACCAATGGGGTGGATGGGGCCGCCCAGCTAGACAAGGACGCGTATGAGGTCATCATCACCGATTTACGGATGGACCGTGTCAGTGGCATGGAAATCCTAGCCAAGGCCAAGGAGATCTTGCCGGACGCGGAGGTGATTGTCGTCACGGGGCATGGCACGGTCCAATCGGCGGTCACGGCGATGCAAAACGGAGCATTCAATTATCTCCTGAAGCCGCTTGATTTGAAGCAGTTGCGGGCGGTTGTCGACAAGGCCGCCTCACGCCTGCATCTCCGCCGGGCGAACGCCGAACTTCAGCGACGACTCGACGAGAAATTTGGTTTTGAAGGTGTCATCGGCAATAGCCGCCAGATGCATGATGTTCTCGACCGGCTGCGCCGCATTGCTCCCACGGACGCGACGGTCTTGATCCAAGGCGACACCGGCACTGGCAAGGAACTGGTGGCTCAGGCGATCCATCAGAACAGCCCGCGCAAGAACCGGAGATTTGTCCCTCTCAACTGTGCCGCCCTTAGTGAGAATATCCTGGAAAGCGAGCTGTTTGGGCACGTTCGGGGGGCGTTCACCGACGCGGCTGGCGATCGGATGGGGAAGTTTGAATACGCGGATGGGGGAACTCTGTTCCTCGATGAAGTCGGTGACATGCCGATGCCAACCCAGATCAAACTGCTTCGAGTCCTTGAGAGCGGGGAGATCACCCGGGTCGGTTCCAACGATCCCATCCTGGTCAATGTTCGGATTCTATCGGCGACGAACCGTGATCTGGAAGAATCGGTCACCAGTGGTGCCTTCCGGCAGGATTTATACCATCGGCTCAAGGTGGTTACGATTACCTTGCCCCGGCTCGTGGAGCGGATTCAAGATATCCCACTATTAATCGATAACTTCATCCAGCAATCCTGCAAGCGCCATCACAAGACGGTCAGCAGCATGACAGTTGCCGCCCGGAGACGATTGTCGGCCTATGATTGGCCCGGAAATGTCCGGGAACTCAGGAATGTCATCGAGAGCATGGTTGTTGTCGACTATGATGAAGTCCTGGATCTTGATGATTTGCCACCTGAACTGGCACCCGATCCGGATGCCCCCGACGCACCCCAGATTGTCGGCCTTTCCGAACTTGTGGGCCGTCCCCTTGCCGAAATTGAACGGCTATTTATCTTGGAAACACTCGACCTGGCCGGCGGGAACCGGGAGAAAGCGGCGAAAATGCTTGGTATTGGCGAACGGACTCTCTACCGAAAGATCAAAGACTATCGAGGAGAATGATCTCGGATATCCATGCCCTTCATCTGTCAACTAGCGCCGAATGTTATCAGTCAAATCGCCGCGGGTGAGGTCATTGAGCGGCCTGCGAGTGTTGTCAAGGAGCTAGTTGAAAATGCCCTCGATGCCCAAGCCACGCGGATTGATGTGGCGATCCAGAAGGGTGGGATGGATTCGATCCGTGTCGTGGACAACGGATTTGGCATCGTGGCAGAGGAATTGCCACTGGCCTTGGCGAGCCATGCCACGAGCAAAATCCACACCGCCGAGGACCTTTTTCGTGTGGGAACGCTCGGTTTTCGTGGCGAAGCGCTGGCATCGATCGCCGCCGTGAGCCATTGTACCATTCGGAGCCGGCCCCCCGATGCCGAGGCGGGCGCCGAACTGACAAGCGTCGCAGGGGAACTCGGCGCGGTCGTTCCCGTTGGATGCCCGCCGGGAACTACTATCGAGGTCCGCCATCTTCTTTTCAATACCCCAGTCCGGCGAAAATTCCTTCGCACGACACAAACCGAGATGGCACATATCACCGAGGTCTTGACCCGGCTGGCCCTTGCGAACATCCAGGTCCACTTCACATTGTCTCACAATGGCCGGTCACTCTACGATCTGCCTTCGACACACGATCCGGTCGCTCGCATTGCCGCTTTTTTTGGCGATGATATCGCGGCCGCCTTGATCCCAGTTCACAATGCGGAGCATGCGATCCAGATCCATGGCTATGTGGCGCATCCATCCTGGAGCCGATCCAATCAACGCTGGCAGTATCTCTTTCTGAATGGCCGTTCCATCCGCGATCGGTCGCTATCGCACGCACTCTCCGAAGCCTACCGCGGCTACCTCGTGAGCGGCCGATATCCAATCTGCTTCCTGCAGATTACGATGCCGCCCGATGCTGTCGACGTGAATGTCCACCCAACCAAACAGGAGGTCCGATTCCAGGACAGCGGCAAACTCTACAGCCAACTGCTAGGAACGTTACGGACAAAATTCCTGACCAGTGATCTGAAGGCACGGGCGGTCATCCCGCCAACAAGAGGAGTGGGCGGCGATGACGAGGTGATCCGGGCCACCGAGATCCAAAGCGAGTTGGTGGATTGGGCAAAACATCGGGCGGCCGATCCAGAATCCTTTCCCCCCGAGGCACGGATCACCGAAATCGGCGGCCGCTGGACGTCCGATCCCGCCAGATTGCCTGCCGTTGGATCACCCGCTCAATCCTGCCAACCGGGCGAAGCTTCGAGTGGAATCACGGCAGCGGATTCCACCTGGCCTGATACGGAATCGACTGCAAAACGATGGGACGCACCCGATCACCCAATCCCGCCCCCGCGTGCGATGCAGATCCATAATCGCTATCTGATCGCTGAAACAGCCGAAGGAATTGAGGTCATTGATCAGCATGCCCTGCATGAGCGGATCCTATACGAACAACTACGTGCAAAAGTCACCAGTGGCGCGTTGGAGACCCAGCAGCTGCTGGTCCCGGAACCGGTCGAATTCATGGCAACCGAAGCGGCGATAGTCGTTGAAAACCGCACGTTACTCGCCGAATTAGGTCTGCAGGTCGAACCGTTTGGAGGAAAAACGGTCCTCATCTCGGCCTATCCGGCGATGCTTGCGAACATGAGCCCTGCGGATGTCTTACGCGACCTTGTCGAGCAACTGGTTTCCGGCGGTCAATCGCTCGGGCGCCACGATCTTTTGGACGCATTACTGCATCGGATCGCCTGCAAGGCGGCGGTGAAGTACGGCGATCACCTGGCTCCCGAGGAAATCAGCGCCCTCCTCGCACAGCGGCATCTAGCCCAGGACCACCACCACTGTCCCCATGGCCGTCCCACCGCGCTCGTATTTACCCGCGAGGACCTCGACCGGCAGTTCAAGCGAATCTGAACCATGCCAAGATCCGGCCTTCCCCCATTCCCCAATTGCGGAATCCCGAAGAAACAAGATACATTGGTGGCAATAGGATTTTTAAATACGCGATTCCCAAAGCGGCAGAGCCGCAACCAAAAAGGACCGAAAGGACCTCAAGGACCAAAGATACTCTTGAAATGACGTACTAACTTGCCCGCACCGTGCGCGCATGTTGCAGACGAAGACTCTCATTCCTTGCCTTTGCCTTGATCCAATGATCTGCGTCAGTATAGGCCGTAGCCGGCACAAGCACATCATCGCTGAACATCGTCACCTGGTGGATCAGGGGGCGAAACTGGTCGAGATCCGACTCGATTACATTTCCTCGCGGATTAATCTATCGCGTTTGTTACGAGACCGCCCTTGCCCGGTCATCATCACATGCCGCCGTGAAAAGGACGGAGGAAAATTCACCGATAGCGAAGAAAGACGCCTGACGCTGCTCCGATCCGCCATTGCCGAGGGTGTGGAGTACGTTGACCTGGAGATGGACATTGCCGGACAAATTCCGAGGTATGGCAAGACCAAACGCGTTATCAGCTATCACAATTTCCGCACGACGCCTGACAACCTGCGGGAAATTTATCACCAGCTGCGGGCGCTCGATGCAGATATCGTCAAGCTTTCCACGATGGCGAATCATCCGCACGATAATCTACGGATGCTTGAGATGATGCAGGAAAGCGAGAGCCCAACCGTCGGCATGTGCATGGGGGAAATGGGCACTCCCTCGCGCATCCTCGCCGGGAAGTTTGACGCGCCATTCACGTATGCCACGTTCCATCACGAACGGACGCTCGCCCCGGGCCAGCTCAGCTTCCAGCAAATGAATGAAATCTATTTCTATAATCAAATCAACCGGGACACGGACGTTTATGGCTTGATTGCTGATCCGATCGGGCACAATCTCAGCCCGCTCGTTTTCAACGCGGCATTCCGCGCCGCGGGGATTAATGCCGTTTATGTGCCATTCCGTGTACCGAGCGAGGCACTCCAGTTGTTTATTGAGGATGTGCCTCGCTTAGGGGTGAAGGGATTAAGCATCCTGATCCCCCATAAGGAGACGATTGCCAACTTTTTATCGAAGGTCGATCCAGCGGTGAAAGGAATCGCGGCCGCGAATACGGTCCTTTTCACCGGCGCGGGAGTTGTGGGCTACAACACCGATTACAAAGCCGCGATGGACTGCCTCGAACACGCCACAGGGCAGATCGGTGCCCAACCCAGTCCGCTCAAAGGCCGGCGCGTGCTCGTCCTGGGGGCGGGGGGGGTGGCCAGGGCTGTACTGTATGGGCTGGAACGGCGCGGAGCCATCATTTTCCTATCCAGCCGCACGTTTGAACGGGCATCTGGATTGGCGAGTGAATTCGGTGGCCGCGCAGTCGATTGGGAAGAACGCCAACGTGTCCGTGCATCCGTCCTCGTCAACTGCACTCCAGTGGGGATGCACCCGAATGTTGATGAATCGCCTTTCCAACGCCAGATGCTCAAGCAAAGCATGGTGGTGTTGGATACCGTTTACAATCCAGAAACCACGCTGCTTATCAAGGATGCCCGCAGCCAGGGCTGCACCACGGTTACCGGAGTCGAAATGTTCGTCCGGCAAGCGAATCTCCAATTCTTCCTGTTTACCGGCAAGGAGGCCCCCACGAACCTCATGCGTGAGACACTCAAGCGGGCCATTGGGCCGGTGAAGTATGGGTAATTTCACGCATGAATATTCTTGTGATGCAACCCATTGAAATACGTCTGGCCCTCGTCTTTCTTGTTGGCTGCGGGGTTGGAAGCGCGGTCAATTGGGCCATTTATGCATTGGCGTGGAATCGCCGGCCCTTCTCGCCCTGGTCTGCTGTGCGAGAAGGCGTTCCGCCGCGCGCTTGGCTGGATCGAGTTCCCGTCATGGGATGGTGGCGATTACGGCGCGAGGCTTTCGCGCATGGCCGAGGGTTCTGGATTCGACCGCTTTTCATTGACCTATTGTTGGGTGTTGGACTTGCCATTCTTTATTGGTGGGAAATTGAATGCCAAGGCCTCTATTCGGAGCAAGTCGCGCGCATTGCTCGCGAGCTGCGAAATCCAGCAATTGCTCAGGCGGCTGTGCCTGCGTGGCTGATCCATGTTCAGTTTGCCTCTCATGCGATCTTGATTGCATTCATGGTTGCGGCAAGCTTCATCGACATTGATGAAAAATTGATACCCGATGGAATCACCGTTGTTGGCACGCTTGTTGGACTCTCGCTAGCAGCGATCGCCCCTAGGATGTTATTACCCCATGCCGATATGCAGTTGCAAGGCCACGACATGACATTGTCCACGCCTCTCGAATTGCATGCCAATGCGATTCCGATTCCGGGGAACTTGCAGGTGGTTGCGCGCGCCGTGACGTTGGCGGCACCAAATCCATGGCCAGACCAGCTCCGAGGGGCACCGCAGGGACGTTCCCTGGCACTCGGCCTGGCCTGTTATTGGCTGTGGTGCTTCGCGCTCTTGGAACGGATTTGGCGGGGAGGGCGCGGGTTCTGGTTCGGCGTGCGACTTATCATCGCGCGGATTCTCCGGGACCTCAGGCAGCCTCCGGTGGTCTACCTGGTCCCCGCCGGATCGCTAGCCATTCTGGGGGTCTGGTGGCAAGGCGGAGATTCCTGGGCCGGATTGCTCTCGGCCCTCGTCGGCCTGGTTGGAGGTGGCGGGATCGTGTGGGCCGTCCGGATCATCGGATCCGCCGCGTTGAAACGCGAGGCCATGGGTTTCGGTGACGTAACGCTCATGATGATGATCGGCGTTTTTCTCGGTTGGCAAGCCTGCCTCATCCTTTTCTTCCTGGCTCCCTTCGCGGGACTTCTGATTGGCCTCCTCCAGTGGATATTCCGGCGAGATGACGTGATTCCGTATGGACCCTTCCTCTGCCTGGCCGCTGGCTACACGATCGTATGCTGGGCATCCATTTGGAATTGGGGCCACCAGCTTTTCCAAATCGGTGGCCTTGTCCCGATGGCGTTGGTCGTCTGTCTGGCTATCATGGGCGTCATGCTGGTCCTTTGGCAGGCGATCAAGGAATCCATCCGGGAATGGCTGAAATCGGGTCAATGATTCGCTCTGGCATTGTAAACCATGCTTCTCTTCGAAATAGTTACCGACTTTGATACGGGCCGCGATCTGCTTCGCCGCCGGCGCTATGGGATCATTGAAACGGGGGGAGGGCGATTGGAAGCCATCCATCTTCGACCCTGGGCGAAGTTGGCCTCCAAACGGGATCTGTGGCCATTCGGGGAACGCTATCATGTTCGAGGGGCCCCGGACCACTGCTGGTTGTACTACAACCAGCCGATGCGTTTTAACAATTTTTTATCTCTGAAGTATATCGTTTCGTCGGCAGCGACCCGTTACGTGACATTCCTTGCGGCCCTGAGAGTCCTCGATGCGATTGCCCAATTGAAAAGATCCGATGCCATTCTTTGCGATGTGGCCAACAGCCGGATCTCGGACCGGTTGCTAACTCGCCTGGGCTGGGAATCGCATAAACCCCAGCGGTGGCACCGGAATTACATCAAGCGTTTCTACGGAGAGTACCCCAAAATTGAGTTAGCGCCTATCATTCAAAATCCTGACTCTGGATGAACGTGCCCCTTGACATTGGCTAATATGGAATCTATGCTAGGGGGCTTGCGGCTTGCGATAAGTTGCGTTCGTGAAAGGAGTTTCGACCGGCCGAGGCAAAAAGTGTCCCGGGCGGAGGAGGGGGGATGTATCGCGTGGTGGTGGCTTGGGGGCCCCGGTGATCCCTCCGTGTTTGGCTCCTGGAAACCAATGGATCGGCCAATGGGTCCATGACAATCTAACAATCCGACAATCCGATTTTGCCCTGCGGCAGGCGAATACGCCGCAGAAAAAACAACATGAATCCAAGCGAAGTTCTCCGTATCGTTGATGCAATCCATCGCGACAAGAATATCCATAAGGAAATCGTCTTCGAAGGCATCGAGGCAGCGCTCGTCTCGGCGGCCAAGAAGCACTACGGCGAAGAATCCGAGATTGTTGTGCGAATCAACCGCGAAAATGGGCAGATCACAGCCACGTGCAATGGAGAGGAACTCGATTCCGAGGAGACGATTGGACGGATCGGTGCCCAAACAGCAAAGCAGGTCATGATTCAAAAGATCCGCGAGGCCGAGCGGGATGCCCTTTACGACGAGTACACCGAGCTTTTGGGCCATATGGTTACCGGGATTATCCACCGATATGAAGGGGGCGCTGCCACTGTGGCGCTGTCGAATGTGGAGGCCATTCTGCCACGCAGCGAACAGATTCCTCGCGAGACGCACCATGTCAATGAACGTGTCCGATCAACGGTTTTCGAGGTTCGCAAGGTGGGAAGCCGCGTGAAGGTGATCCTCAGTCGAACCCGCCCACAACTGGTCCAACGGCTCTTTGAACAGGAAATCCCTGAAATTGCCGATGGAGTGATTGAAATCCGCGCGATCTCACGAGAACCCGGATATCGCTCGAAGGTAGCGGTTTCCAGTAGCGACCAGAGGGTCGATTGTGTTGGGGCTTGTGTGGGAGTCCGCGGAAACCGGATCAAAAACATTGTGGATGAACTGGCCGGCGAGCGGATTGACATTGTCCGATGGGATGACGACCTTGAAACACTGATTCCCAACGCGCTGCAGCCTTCCGAGGTGGAGCAGGTCATCCTATGCGAGATGCTGGGGCGAGCCATCGTCCTCGTGCGTGAAGATCAACTCTCGCTGGCCATTGGCCGACGGGGCCAGAATGTCCGTCTGGCCAGCAAGCTGAGTGGCTGGGATATTGAGATCATGACGCAGGAAGAACTGGCCGAATCCATCGAACGGGCAGTCACTGGATTCAGTGCCCTGGAAGGTCTTTCGGTGGAATTGGCTGAAAAACTTGTCGAAGAAGGCTATCTTAGTTATGAAGATCTTTCGGTGATTGAACCGGATGATTTGAAAACCATGGGATTCCTGACGGACGAGGAGATCGAGAAGATTATCGAACAGGCCGAGGAGAAGGCCGAGGAGGCGGAACAGGCCGCCCAAGAAGTCCGCCGACTGAAAAAAGAAAAGGAACGCCTTGAGACGGAATCCGAGATGGAATTGGATGACGAACCCTATGATTACAACGCATACACATACGGTGCCACTGAAAAGATTGGGGATCCCGGTGGCACGAACGGCCTCGGAGGAAATTCAGATATCGAGGGCGATGAAGAGACCGGGTCCGGTGAAAGGACCGGGTCCGGTGAAGAGACCGGGATTGATCAAGAGTCAGAAGGTGATCATGAGACCGGGTCCGGTGAAGACATGATAGCTCAGGATAGTGTCGAACCTGGGGATGCCGCAGACAACGAATTATCCGTGGAGAATCCAGATAGCACACGATAAATCCAGAGTTGATCCTCAATGCGTCGATTCGTTCGATGCAGTATAAGGAGAGAGAGACATCATGGTTTAGTACAACACCCAGGAACCTGCCCGACGAAACCGGATTGTCGCGTAGGGGGTATCCAAACGGAGACGGAGTTTTGTCGGTACGTATTTATGCACTTGCTAAGGAACTGAAACTCGATAGCAAGGAACTGGTCGACATTTGCACGAAGGCCGGAATCCCTGGCAAGGGGTCTGCGCTGGCAAGCTTGACGGATGCCGAGGTCGTCCGGGTGAAGGAGTTCCTGGCTGGAGGCAAGACAAAACCGAAGCGGGCCAAGGCCGAACCGTTGCCGATGCCGGAGCCGCCGAAGAATCGGGCCCCTTCCTCGGGCAAAATGCCGGTCATTATTCCGAAACGAAAAGCATCGCCCCGGCCGGCTCCGCTGGCCCCGAGTCGCCGAGTGGATTTGGAATCCCCGCTCCCGACGGACGAGCCGGAAGCTCAAACTCCAACTACCCCGCCTAGCGTTCCGGACCAAGAAGCCGCCTCGGCCACTCCATCGCCAACCCTTGAATCATCGCCAACTGAATCTCTGCCACCACCGCCGCCATCCCCATCCTCTTCCCCGCCGTCGCTAGTTCATGGGGCCGAGGAATTTTCGCCTGTTCGGAGAGACGACTACATTGGTTTCGGGGCGAGTCAGGGCAAACTGCCCGTGGTGGGGGATAAATCAAAGCGAAAGGGTTCCAAAAGGAATGGCGGGCAGGATGCGGGCCAACGCACCCGGCCGACCATCAAGTTGGCACCTCTTCCCGCGATGGAATCACCATCGCCCTCCAAACCCAAGTCGCAAGAGCCGGCCCCTCAAAAGCCGGACATGAAGCTACCAGCGGATATCGTACGGGCAACGACATCCGGACAAAGCCGTCCTTTGGCCGCGCATCTGCGGCGTGCGGAACGAGTTGTCGAAGCGGAAAAGCGTCAGCGGATGGTTGAGGAATCCATGTTGTCTGACGAACAGGACCGACGTGGAGAATCACGGCATAAACGCCGGAACCGCAACAAGGGGGGAGGGGAAGATTCGTCGGTACTCTACAGCCGCGAGCAGCGGCAACTCCGCCGCCAAAAGTCCGAATTGAAACAGGAGGGGGAGCGTCCCATCCGGCGAATCACGCGCCGCCACAAGCGAACCGGGATCAATACCGCCGCGCCGCGAAAGGATCGGATTATTCTGGAACTCCCCTGCACCGTACGCCAATTCTCTGAAGCAGCCGGCGTCCCGGCTGCCCAGATCCAACGGATATTGATCGGGGAAGGCGTGATGACAACTATCAATGCCGAACTCGAACCCGATTTAGCTGAATTCATCGCGTCGGAATTGGGCGCGGATATCGAATTCACTCAACCCAAAACACTCGAAGAACGCGTCTTGAATGAAATTCGCCAGAAAGAGGATGCCCCGGAATCACTGCAGCCTCGCGCACCGATTATTACATTTCTTGGGCATGTGGATCATGGCAAGACATCCCTGCTGGATAAAATCATCGGGCTCAATGTTGCCGGCGGCGAGAGCGGCGGGATCACGCAGCATATCCGGGCCTATGAAATTCAACGCGAGGGTCGCAAGATCGCATTTGTGGACACTCCCGGCCATGAAGCTTTCACGGAAATGCGCGCGCGAGGCGCGAATGTCACCGATATCGCCGTGCTCGTGGTTGCGGCGGACGACGGCGTCATGCCCCAAACCGAAGAAGCCATCAGCCACCTTCGCGCAGCAGGTGTGCCAATCGTCGTCGCGCTCAACAAAATCGATTTGCCTGATATCGATCCGGGACGCGCGCTCCAACAGCTGTCCGCGAATAATCTCGTGCCGAGTGAATGGGGTGGTGATATTGAGGTAATTCATACCAGCGCGCAAACAGGAGAAGGCATTGAGGATCTCCTCGAAACTTTGCTCACTGTCGCAGAGCTCAACGAGTACAAAGCGAATCCAAACCGGGCGGCATATGGGACCTGTTTGGAATCGAGGCAAGAATCGGGGCGCGGTGTCGTTGCTAAGATGATCGTGCAGAATGGAACATTGAAAGTTGGGGATATCGTTGTTTGCGGCCAGGCATACGGGCGCATTAAAGCCATGTTTAATACTCTGGATGAGTGCGTGCGAATGCATGAGGCGCCGCCAAGTACCCCAGTGAACGTAACTGGTTTCAATGACGCTCCAGACGCTGGCGAACATTTCTACGTTCTTGATGATGTGACACAAGCCCGGCACATTGCCGAGCAGCGCGCCTCTCAACTGCGACAAACGACGTTATCCGGCCGAAGTGATCATGTTACACTTGAGACACTCTTTGATCGCCTTGAAGGCGCCGACGATATCCAGACACTCAACGTCATCATTCGCGCAGACGTTCGGGGATCCATTGAAGCCATACGCAAGGAATTCGAGAAACTTGAGCATCCAGAGGTCCGGGTTGACATACTCCAGGCGACTGTTGGCGGGATCACGATAGCGGATATCACGCTTGCGGATGCCTCCGATGCAATTGTGATTGGTTTCAATGTTGTGCCGGAAGAAGGCGCCCGGCAATTGGCCGAGCAGCGGGGAGTTCAAATTCGTCGCTACGAAGTTATTTATAAAATAACGGATGATCTCAGAGCAGCCTTGGAAGGGATGCTGCGGCCGGAAGAACGTGAAATCAGCCTCGGTCGAGCCCTCGTGCAACGGGCATTCAAAATTAGCCGAATTGGTACGATTGCCGGGTGCCGGGTACTTGCCGGATCCGTGCAACGCAATGCCCGCGCCCGCGTGATTCGCGAAAGTACAATCATCGGCGACTATGCGATCGATACGCTCCGCCGTGAGAAGGACGACACGAGGGAAGTTCGCGAGGGTTTTGAATGTGGCATCAAGCTCGCCGGTTTTAACGATGTCAAGGAAGCGGATGTATTGGAAGTCTACCGCATCGAAGAGATCGGGCGGACATTTGACCATTAGTTTTTAATCCCGTTCCGCGAGCATTGCGCATGTCATCGCGTCGTTGTCTGAAAGCCGCGGAAGCCATTCGTCAGGTTGTCAGTATGGCGATCTTGACTGAATTGCGCGATCCGCGGGTTGAAAATGTCACGGTTACCTATGTTGAAGTATCCGCCGATTTACGCCATGCGAAAATCCATGTTTCCGTGATGGGTAATGAAGCCAAACAGGGGCTCTGCCTGCACGGTTTAAAAAGTTCGGCTGGATTTCTTCAACGGAAGGTGGCCAAGCGAATCGAATCGCGCTACACGCCCCAGCTTGTGTTTGAATTAGATCAGGGAGTAAAAAATTCGATCGAAATCAGCCGGATCCTTGGCGATGTCTTGCCGCCCAGTCAGATGGAAGATGGCGAAAACGGAGTGGATGAAGGAGTGAATGAAGGAGTGGATGAAGGAGTGGATGAAG
>JAFGFZ010000012.1 GCA_016930815.1 Pirellulales bacterium
GTTTCTTGACAAAAGTACGGTCGTAACTCAATGTCATTTCGTTAAACTGAAGTGGCTGGGAAATTCGTGACGATAACGTAATTCAGGGAAAGGTTTCCTGCTGTGGTCTGATTCCGTTACCCGTTATCGATTGGCGGTTTGTGATATCGTCCATATCCATGCCTGGATTTTAAGGCAATCGAACATCACCGATGTCTGTTCCAATTCCCCATTTTCTCTTGTTTTCCGAAGCTCAGGTACGTCCGGGTGCGAATCCGGAGTGGCATTTCGTGTTGGAATCGCTGGACGGCAGGAAAAGAACTGTGGCGGCCGATTGTGAACCGGACGCGCGGGGGGAACGTGTGGAACTCCTGGCGGTGGTACGTGGTTTAGAGGCTCTCGAACAGCCGTCGCGTGTGATTTTGATTACAAAAAGCCGCTATGTGAGTCGTGGATTGGAGCGGGGATTGAGGGAGTGGCGGGAGAGTGGCTGGCGATGGGAACGGTTTGGTCGCCGCGTGCCGGTGCGCGATGCCGACCTCTGGCAGCGGATTGACCATGCGATGCATTTTCACGAGGTGGAGTGTCGTACATGGCGTTTCGATGCCGGTCATGCAGAACACAACAGATGGTTGGCCCCAAGAACCGATGACGCCGTCCAATCCGAAGAACTTGCAGCCGCCGTTGACGAAGGTGTCCAAGCCGTTCTGATTGTCCGCAATCGATCCTGCCGTACCGGGAAAAAACCATCGTTGTGGGCGCTGGTCAACGCGTGGTGGCGGTGGCTTTGGCACATCCCATCGTTATTGCCAACCCGTTAGCTCTGGACACAGAAATATGCGATTGATCTACTGACGAACTTGAATGAATCGCCCTATATAACTCAGCTGTTTTCTATTGGATTCCCTTGGAACCGGAATTTTTGATACAAAATGTCACCTCAATTACTTCTTGCGGAAACTCAACCAACCCTCGATTTTTTGCCTCCGATGATTGACTCATATGACATAACACCGCTCCTTTCAGACTACGATTTGTATCTATTTGGCGAAGGTCAACATTGGCGAAGTTACGAGCGGTTGGGCGCTCAAATTCGAACTGTTGGCGGCCGGGTAGGTGTGAATTTCGCGGTCTGGGCACCGAATGCCGAGTCGATCTCGGTCATCGGTGATTTCAATCATTGGCGTGGTTGTGATCATGAGATGAGAAAGCATATCCCTGGAGGGATTTGGGAGCTGTTCGTGCCGGGACTTCTCCCTGGAGCGAAATACAAATATTCGATCCGGCAGCAGGGAGGAAGAACCGTCGAGAAATCAGATCCGTATGGCTTTTACGCCGAGCTCCCCCCCCGGACGGCTTCGGTGGTCGCCGATTTATCCCTCCATCGATGGGAAGATGCGGCTTGGATGGCCGAACGCCAGGTTCGCAACAGCCTCAACAGCCCAATGGCCATTTATGAGGTCCATTTAGGTAGTTGGCGCCGGGATCCCAGCAATCCATCGCAGTGGCTCACGTATCGCCAGATCGCTCCGATGCTCGTCCAATACTGCCGGGAAATGGGCTTCACCCATGTGGAGCTGCTACCCGTGAGTGAGCACCCCTACACAGGAAGCTGGGGCTACCAAACCGTCGGCTATTATTCGGTAACAAGCCGATACGGCACTCCAGAAGATTTCATGTACTTCGTCGACCACTGCCATCAGAATGGGATTGGTGTCATCATCGACTGGGTTCCGGCCCATTTCCCAAAGGATGACCACGGCTTGCGGCGTTTCGACGGAACGGCTCTTTACGAACACGACGATCCCCGGCAAGGGGAACACCCGGATTGGGGAACGCTGATCTTCAATTACAGCCGCAATGAGATTTCCAACTTTTTACTCTCCAACGCCCTTTTCTGGCTCGACAAATACCACATCGACGGCCTCCGCGTCGATGCGGTTGCCTCGATGCTTTATCTCGACTACAGCCGGCACAATGGGGATTGGCTCCCGAACAGGTATGGTGGTCGTGAAAACCTGGAAGCCATTGAGTTTCTGAAACGATTCAATCATGAGGCACACGGCCAGTTCCCCGGCATGCTGACGATCGCCGAGGAATCAACGGCCTGGACCGGTGTCTCGCGGCCAACCTACCTCGGCGGGCTCGGATTCAGCATCAAATGGAATATGGGCTGGATGAACGATACCCTCAAATACATGCGGCACGAACCGGTTCACCGGAAGTACCACCATGATGAATTGACATTCTCTCTCATTTATGCCTTTACCGAGAACTTCTGCTTGCCACTTTCGCACGATGAAGTTGTCCACGGGAAACGGGCACTGTTGGATCAGATGCCAGGAGATCTCTGGCAGCGTTTTGCGAATCTGCGGCTGCTCTACGGCTACATGTGGACACACCCCGGTAAAAAGTTACTTTTCATGGGTGGTGAATTTGGGCAATGGTGGGAATGGAACTGTGATGAATCGTTGCAGTGGCATCTGCTGCAATGGGAGACGCACCAGGGAATACAAAAGGTTGTGGCGGATTTAAACAAGATCTATCGCGCGGAACCATCGCTTTTCGAGGTGGATTTCGATTACCACGGCTTCGAATGGATCGACTGCCACGATTACGAAAATAGCACGCTTGCTTATATCCGGCGCGCCAAGAACCCGGAAGACTTCCTGGTCATCGCATGTAATTTCACACCCGTCCCAAGGTTCGATTACCGGCTCGGTGTCCCCGAGTGCCTTTGGTACCGGGAGATCTTCAATAGCGATTCCGAACACTATGGCGGTAGCAATCTGGGAAACGGGCCTGGAGTGACCGCGGATCCGTTCGAGTCGCATGGCCGGCCGGCATCGATCAAAATCATCCTTCCGCCACTAGCAACCGTGATCCTCAAGCCAGAACGTTAAGTCGGCTGCATTATTGCCGGTCGAAAATCGCCTTGCGAAGTTCCTCTTCGAAGGTCGCGCTTGAGTCGACCACCGCCTGGAAATCCTGTTTCCCCAGCGTGTAAAAAATCGATGGCGCGACGGCAACAATGGATGCGTTGCGCGGTTCGTGAGTGATCAAGGCAGTTTCGCCAAAATAGGCTCCTTCCCCAAGCGAGGCAACGCGTTCTGGCCCGTTGCCCTGATCGACGAGGACATCCACTTTTCCAGACCGGATGAGGTAAAATTTTTCGCCAGGATCACCTTGGCGAATGACATAATCACCAGGATCCACCCGTTCCACCATCATCTTGTCGGCCACTTCGGTCATTGTTCGTGGCGTCAAGTCGGCAAACAACGGGAAGCCCTTGAGGAACTCGCATATCACCGATGCCTCGTGCACAAGAACATCCGATTTGATACGGCCATCCACCATGTTCACAATGCGATCCGCGACGTCCAGGATACGGTTGTCGTGCGTGACGATCACGACCGTGCAACCATGCTCCGAAGCCATTTCCTGGAAAAGTGTCACCACTTCGCGGCCGGACAGTTCGTCGAGGGCTGCAGTCGGCTCGTCTGCCAGGACGATCTTGGGGCGATGGATGAGCGCCCGCGCGATGGCCACCCGCTGTTTCTGGCCGCCGGAAAGGGAATCGGGCTTGTAGTGAATTCTTTCACCCAGGCCAAGTCGTTTGAGTAAATCACGGATCGACTGGTCCGTTTCATGCCGGTTCCCATCAAACAATTCAGTCGCCATGTGGACGTTCTGGAAGGCAGTCAGTGATGCGAATAAATTGTGGGCCTGGAATATGAATCCCATCTGCCGGCGCAACGCGACGACTTCATTGCGCGTCGCGCCGCGAAGTTCCTTGCCGAAGACCTTCAAACTGCCCTCCTGGACCGTGCGCAAAGTGCCGATGAGCGTCAACAAGGTCGTCTTCCCGGAACCAGATGGCCCCGTCATGATCACGATCTCTCCCCGATAGACATCGAGGTGGTTGTCGAACAAAACTTGCTTCTTCGTTTCACCTTCGCCGAAACTATGTTGCAGATCACGAACGCGGACATAGACTGGCCGCGCGGCGAGCCCGGATGACAGATCCAGGGATGCGGTGCTGGTCGCACGAATCGTTGGTGTGGGCATCGGTTATTCTCCACGCTTGGTCGGTGGATATCAGGTATCCTCAAAATAATTCCGCTGGATCGGCGGACAGCAGTTTCCGGAGTGCTAAAAGGCCAGACGCCATGCACATTGCCATCGTGAGTAGTAAAACAATCACCGATCGGGGCACGGTGATTAACATCAATAATCCGGTGGCCTGCGCAAGGCAAAAGTAGAGCCCGGCTGCAACAAGCAATCCCGGTAGAAAGCCAAACACTGACAGCCACAACGATTCGGCAATCACCAAACGCACGAAGAAACCATGCGTGTAGCCGATCGCCTTGAGCGTTGCGAATTCAGCCATATGATCCGCCACATCGGTATAAATCACCTGGTAACAAATAATGATGCCGACGATAAAACCAAGCAGGACCCCCATTTGGAAGACGAGCCCGATGGGTGTATTCTGCCGCCAGAATTGGATCTCGCGGGCCCGGTAATCGCCCGTTGGAAGTACTTCCACTTCCTCACCAAGAAGGTCTTCCAATTGCCGTCGCACAATCTCGGCATCCGCATCCGGTTCGAGTTGCACAAGACCCAGATCCACAATGTCCAGTGGCTGGCCGTCGCCTCTCCAGGGAAAGTACTTTGCGAAGTTCCGGTCACTAAGGATCAGATTTCCATCGTTTGCGAAATCCGTGCCGGATAGGAATGATCCGACAAGATGGATGCGGCGTCCGGAGAGTTCCGCATCGACTCGATCCGAATTTTTCAGGCCATCCAGCGCAAAGTTGAAATGGGGCCGTTTGCTCTTCATATCAATCAGTCCGGTATCGGGCTGGCGGAGTTTCTCGGCTTGCCCATCGACACTGGGAGCCTTGAAAATGCCCGGTTTGAGGGAATAACCAATCACTCGGATTGGATACCCTTTCCCGGAGGGAGACGGGTAAAGAGCGGCCGCGGCGCGTTCTATGTAAAGCGGGTGCACGGCCGCGACTCCGGGACACGACTGGGCCTGGTACAAACGGACCGCGGGGATCCGCTTTTCGGCTGGCAGGGCATATCGGGCTGGACTGATCAGCACGATATCCGCATGGACATCATCGAGAATTTTCACGGTGCTGTCGAAAAGGGCGAACATGAAGCCGACTTCCATGAACATCAGAACCACGGCAAATAGAATCCCGCCCACGGCCACGGCAAGTCGACGCCGGTCATGCGTGAGGTTGTTCCAGGCCAGCGGTGTGCGTCGGGAGGGCATTTCTTTAAAATAAATCCGCTGGATCCGCTTGCCGCATCTTCCGCAAAGCCGCTAGGCCCGAGAGACTGCACATCACGACCGATAATCCAAGCACTCCCGCGATCCGGCGATCTGTCATCGCCATCGGGATGGAGGCAATGGTGCCTGTCAATCCATACAACGCATAGGCAACCAAAAGACCTGGGAGGAATCCAATGAAGGCGAGGACGACAGCCTGGAGAACGATCAAACGAGCAAGGTAGGCGTCCGTATAACCCATTGCCTTCAATGTGGCGTATTCACTCATCATATTCGCGATGTCCGTGGAAAGTACCTGATACACGATTGCAGTCCCCACGAATAGTGAAACAACAACCCCTAGAGTAAAAATGGTGCCAAGGGAAGTATCGCGAACCCAGCGTTTGTGTTCGAGCTGAAGCAATTGGTCGCGGCTTAAAACTTCGACATCGTGCGGCCGGCTATCATTCGGGGTCGCGCGGCTGCCTCGGGATCCCTCCTGGGCAGGAGAGTCGAATAGTTGGGAAAGCGCCTGGATGGCGTGATCCACGGCCACGCCAGGCGCGACGCAGACCAGTCCCAAATTAACATCATCAACTGTCTGGCCCGCGGCGACGCGCGCGAATCCTTCTTCACTAAGGATCACCGCCCCATTCGCAGCGAGGCCGGTTCCCAATTCAAAATGACCAACGATCGTTACCGGATACTGCCCTAGATTCGTGGTGACACCAATGTCCGCTTTTCCAAACCGCCTCCCGTCGGCAGGACCATAGTCGGAACGTGACATACGATCAATGAGGAGAAATTGTGGTTCGACGAGAAGATGCATCTGGCGCTGAACCTCTGGAAGCCGAAATGCCGGATGATGTGGATTCGTGCCAATCATCAATATACCACGCCATTCCCCCGTCGTGGGCGCCTGCCATTGGTTCAGCCGAACGTACAAAGGCTGCGCGGACGCAATTTCAGGTAGTGAGGCAGCCTGATCGAGGCGGATCCGTGGAAAGGTTCGGGATTCGGAAAGATGCAGATAAGCCGGTGAACGCAAGGCGATATCAAAATCCATCGCACTATAGATCATGGTTGCCGTATTGGACACGGCTCCCAGAAAACCAAGCTGCATGAAAATCAGAACGACGGCAAATGACACTCCCGCGACTGCAACCGCTGTCCGCGCGCGATGGTGCAAAAGATGCCGAAAGACGAGCTGGGTTGTCATGAGATGAAGGGGGATGAAGAAATGACGAAGGACAAAGCCAGAATGACGAAGGAATGGGGGAACATCCGGTCCAATGAACCGACTTCCGATATCCGTCATTCCATGGTCGTCATTTTATCTAGATCTTTTGTCATTCTGGTTTCGTCATTCTGTTCTTGCTTTCCAAACGTGACCTTGACTTGGAGGCCGACGAGGCGGGCGGCTTCGGTGGAGCCTTCCATGTCCGCAGGATCGATCTCGATCATCACCTCGACAACATGCCTGTCGCTCCGATCCATCGGATTGAGACTGCGGAGCCCAGGCAGGCCGATCAAGGGGCTTATTCGGGTGACATGTCCTCGAATTCCATCCTTGGCGACCTTTTCCAGGAATGCATGACTTGTGATCCGCACGGGATCGCCCGGGTGGATCCACTGGATGTCCGCTTCGTAGACCTCGGCGAGGCATGCCATCTGCGAAAGATCGGCCAGCTGCAGGACCGGAGTTTGTGAGATGAATTCGCCGGGCGCAACGAACGTTTTCAGCACAATTCCAGGGCATGGCGCCGGGAGGGTGGACCAGGTTTTTTGAATCGTGGCCGCTTCGATCTGTTGTTCGAGGACTTCCAGGGATGTGGATGTTTTGGCTTGGTCGACGACCGCTTGAGCGGCAGCTAAGTCCGCTTCGGCGGCCTGGACCGCTAACTTGCTTGTCTGGACTGCCAGTTCGAATGATTCCCTCGCTTGGGCCCATTCGCTCTCGTATTGCTTGCAACCCAGTTCGCGCCGGTTCAACTCAACTTCCGTTGCCAGTTCAGGATCTTCCTTGGCCAGCTTTCGCAATGCATCGAGGTCCGCCCTTGCCATGGTGGATCGCTCATGCAGCAATTCGATATCGTCCTTTTTCAGGAGTGCTTCCTCGCGTTGCATGTTGGCTAAAGCGAGTGCTGCTTCCGCTTGCTGGACACGAGCCTCGGCCACGGCCAGTTCGGCATTCAGCTTGTTTTGTGCCGCGTTGTATTGAGCCTGCAATCCCGCCAGTTCGATGGCCCGTAATTTGTGGCTTTCCAATTCTCCCAGCGATATTCCGGCTTCCCGGACGACGTCTCCCTCGTGAAAATCCAGCTTGGCAAGCCGCTCTCCCGGCAAGGCACTGACGGATACAATTCCATGACGCGGCTGAAGCCGACCCAGGGCAATGATCTGACGCCGGCCTAGGAAATCCGTGGCTTTTGTGGATGGCTTGCCATTGGCCGAATCCTGCTGGGAATGACAACCGGCACACCAGGTTCCGATGAGTAGGATAGTAATGGAAATGAGAGGAGCAAATGCGGGCTGCATGGCGTCTATAACCAGAAAGAATCGAGGATGTCAATCATCTGGGGGGTACAATCGGAGAGGTTACCTATCTTGCGATTATACCATGCAAACCAGGGGATATCTCAAGTTTTTACGGGCAGCTTCCCAGTCAGCCATCGGTTGAATTCTGGGCTCAGGTCGCCGACAAGTCTAGACTCCCAAGTCGGAACCCGTTATACAAAAGAAATCAGGTGATGACTCGGTATTTCCGGAGACCTCGCACGACGAATCAGCGATGCCAGAAGATCCAACGAAAAACCACCCCGGGCGTGTTTTGATTGTCGATGACGATACCGAAATTATCGAATCGCTACGGCTGGCACTCGAGGCGAAGGGCTATGCCGTCATGATTGCCCGGGATGGGAACCAAGGTCTCGCCCTCGCAGAGCGAGAATTGCCGGACTTGATGATCCTCGACATGATGATGCCGAAGCGGAGCGGATTTCTGGTTCTGGAACGGTTGCGGAAAACCCGCCCAATGCCCGTCCGCGTCATCATGATCACCGCGAATGAAGGGAGCCGGCATAAGGCCTATGCCGAAATGCTGGGCGTGGATGATTATATCCGGAAACCATTCGCCATGGACCGATTGCTCGATAGTGTGAAACGGCTGATCGGCTAAGCCTTATCGATCAGGCGTCGTCCTTGAAACCAGCCCTTGACTCATGGCCGTGATCCAATCAAGGCTGGGAGGTGAATAGGGCCGGAATTTCTCAATGGTTCCCTCGTCTTCCGAATAGAGATAAGCCCGGTTCGGGCCAAGCCGGCTGGCAAGGGGGGTATCTATCAGGCTGCTGGAATCCGTTGCGCTGAGTTGCATAACAACCCGCATTTCAATCTCACGGAGTGATGCCCGATCAAATACGCGTTGCACACTGTTATAGGAATCCGCCCATATAATTGTATGAATACCCCATATAGGGCCTTCTCGCAACAATTCGCGCAGCCTTTTATCAGGTGTTGTTTGCGGATGTTCGATCCCGGGACTTGAGAAAGACGAGAAGCTAAAATCGTCCTCTTGACGGCGAAGGTTGCGGAACCGGCCAAGGTTATGGAGAAAGAGGTAAACGGGGGGCCCTGTATCGTTGGTCGTCTTGGACCGCTCGGAGGCCAAATCCGCGACCGCATGGATCATGGCCTGGGTGTCACGGGGCCCTCCAACCTGGATCACGATCGGCAACAAAGCCGCCAAACGATTCCAGTAATCCGCTTCGGGAGATTCAGGCCGGGTGCCATCCAGTATATAAAAACGGGATGGTTCTGGTTCCGAATCCGTCCCAGGGCCAAAATGCCATCGATTTCCATGGGCGGCCAGGCTTACCAGCGCGGCACTCATCATGCCCAGAGCGAGCGTTTCGCGTTGTCCAACGATCAGCAGATTGCTTCCACCTTGCCGCCGGAATGTGGCGGATGTCGGATCTTTAATCTGGACGGCCTCACCCAACCATGCACGCGGTAAGGGAGAAGGCGGTGTTCGATGGATCTTCTGGGAGGTCCCGGGAATGCCCAACGTGCTGTCATCGGACCCGGTGCCATTTTCTCGTCTGGACGCAATCAAGTCGGCCAGGTGCCGGTTGTTCGCCAGATTGGCCGGGACATTGCCTTCAAAGATGATCGGCTCCACGGCAGGACGGTTCATGGCGACATAGCGCGTATGGAGTAATTCCGCATACCGCTCCCGCTCGGTTTCGGTGAGCCAGACTACTTGGAATGGATGGTTGCCGGCGACGAGCCCGTTCTGGTCGTTGTAGATCGCTTCCCCTGGCCGAGAGAGAAGTCGGGCAGCCGAATTCTCCTCGCTGAGAATCAGATGGGCATCGTTCTCACTACATTGGAGGGCAACTCGGATGGCCATTTGCCCGAGCGTGCTGCGGGCGAGTGAATAGGCCCCGGCGAGAGTTTGGGATCCAAGCAAAACGTGGATTCCGAACGCTCGGCCCTGCCGAACCAACCGATCCAGAATCAGTGATGCGTCTTGGGCGATCCTGTCATCCTCGACAAAGAGCTCTTGAAATTCGTCGATGATCAACAGGATGCGAGGCATCGGCGTGCCCGGATCGGCCGACCGAAATCCTGCAATCTCCTGGACTCCCATTTTGCGAAACAGATCGCCGCGGCGGTGCAGTTCGCGATCGAGTCGCTCCAGGACACTCAAGCCAAACTCACGCTCGCTCTCGATAGCGATCACGCTGGCGTGGGGCAAATTACAGTTCGCATATGTTTTAAATTCCACGCCCTTTTTGAAATCAATGAGATAAAAACGAAGCTGATCCGGTTCGTAACGGAGTGCGGCGCTGGTAATCAATGCATGCAGAAACGTCGATTTGCCAGATCCTGTCTTCCCCGCAATGAGCAGGTGTTGGGCCGTCCCACGCCCTAAGTGAACGGATTGCCATTGCGTCGCCCCGGTACGACCGATCGGCACTACCAATTCGCGATCGCATTGCATCGACCAAATGTCTTGTTCCCGGGGGGCCAGGGAACCAAACGGTATTTCGACCCGGTTGGCATCGGCTGCCAGCTTGCCAATATCTCGGACAATCTCGCGGAAACGCTGCGGTTCTGGAGGCGTGTCAAGAGTCAACGGCAATTGTTCCAACGGCCCGTATCGCCAGATAAACTTTCCAGAGTTCCAATCCAGGTGGACGGAGTTGGCGGTCCATTCGTCGAGTGGGAAGTGATGAGGTAGCGGTGCCGTGGGATCTACGGAGACGATCGTATAGACTCCACATCGAGACCCGCCGGCCATGATCGCCGAGAGTCGCCGCGTGGCCGCGTCTGAAAAGTTCGCCGGAAAATTCGCGACGACCAGCACGCGAAACGGTTCGGCAACCTCGCCCGCCACTTCATTGTAATCATGGATTGTCGTGAATTCACTACGAAGATATTTCTGGATGACGTTTTCCATGTGTTCCGTCAGATCGGCTAGACGATTTTCCATGTGCCCGGTTTCTGTCCAAATGCGACTTGTCACGAGCAATTCGTCGTAATCCGTCAGATGCATAAAGGCCGAGAAGTTATCTCCCAGCCCTAATGGATCGAAGATGGTAAAACGCACCTTGCCTGGAGGTGCTGCCGTAAGAAACCGCAGCATGATCGTCTGCATGACCGCAATGGCCGTGCCTTGGCCCTCTTCACCGACCGTCAACACGAAGCTTGGAAATTCCGTCAGTGTCATTAAGGCCGGCAGATGGTAGAACGTCTGCCTGGTTTGCAGCCTTTGATCCTTGGAGATGGCATGTTTCACATGGGCCAAATCGAGTTGGCAAGATCCAAACTGGATCGCCAACGGTGGATCGGTGGGGGACTTCCAAGCCTGCCACGCATCGACCGACCAAGGGGGAAAGAGCCTTTCGCATTGGGCATGGATGGAATCCATTGCCGTATCGAACCGCTGGATTGCCTCGCGCCATGCGATGGCCATCGCTTCGAATGCGCGATCACGATCGGCAGCGATATCCTGTTGGCAGCGTTGGTATTCCAGCTCGTTCTGTTCCATTTCGGCAGCCTGCTTTTCAGCCATTTCCGCCAGAATCCGCGGATATTTCTCGTCGATCTCGATAAGCTGCCGGTCGCGATCTTGAGCGATTGTCTTGAGCTTTGCGGGGAAATCGGTATGGATACGCGCCAGTTCCGCGGACCGTTCCGCGCGGGATTGGCCCACGATCGCGTCGTACTTTTGATGGATCTCTCGTAACCCTTCGTCGCGTCGGGCAATGATCGCCGCGGCCTCCCGCTCGCTGCGAGTCTTGGCCGCTTCCAGTGCCGCCTGCTCGGCTCCCTTTGCCTCCGCAATGCGGCGGGCGACTTCTTGATAACCGGCTCGCGCCATGTGGCGTGCTTTCGGGAAGATCCATGCCAATATCCCGGCACCCGTAACAAGACCCAGGGCAAGACCGGCTGGCAGCCACAGGTGCCAACGCACCCATCCGATCAGAAATCCACAGAGGCCACAGGAGATGAGCCAGGCAAGGAATAACATGCCGGCAGGTGTGCCTCCCTCGAACAGCCGCGGCAACCGCTGCTTGTGCAGCCGGATGAGTGCCGCCTGGGCAGCCGAGACATGCGATGCCACATATTCCTGTAGGTCGATCCCATCCAAACCCTGTGGATCCGAGGCGGTGGCGGATGGAACCGGGAGCGATTCGATTGGCTCGTTGCCGGAACAGGATGGTTCGACCGTCGGTTGAGTTGCTGCGGATCCATTGTCCAGCGATACCAGCGCATTGGCCCATTGCCTTCTGGAAGCAAGAATGGCAGCGGCATCGCGTTGGATAACAACGATCCCCTGGTTCTTCTGGCGGATTCCGAGTACCGTTTCGTCAAGCTGGCGCCTCGGTTCGCCCTTCTCGGCGTCAAAAACGGCCATGATTTGCCAGCTGGCTTCCTTGCGGTCCTTATCCGCACGCTGGAGCACCTTCTGGCACTTCATCTCGACGTCGTGACACGCTCCCTTGTATTGCTGCTCCGTTAATTGCAGTTCAATATCCGTCTCCTCGACGATCCGATTTCGTTCGGTTCTGTATTCGGTCTCAGTGCCCGCCTTGTTCTTGGAGTATTCGGCTTGAATTTCTTTCTGGATTTGTTCGAAGCGCTGCGTGATTTTGAGAATACTTTCTTGATACTGCCGCTGGATTGATTCCTCATCTTGCGCGCGCTTCTTTGCCGCACGTTGCAGATCCCGCATCAATTCGATCTGGCGAAGCGTCGACAGTGGTTCGGAATGGCAATTCAAGTGTCTTAACTTTCCGGAAGAGAGACTTGATGTGCAAATCGTTCCCTTTGAAAGGACCTTTTCACAGCATGTTACTATCGTCAGGGGGAAATATTCTTGGATACTATTTCTGGCTTCGTTCTTGATCTAGGCAATCCCGTTCCGCTTGATCGATGACATTCGCCATTCGGCCAATGGCATCGACCGTGCTTTTAATGATTGGACTAAGCGGATCCAGGTGATTCTTCGCAAACTGGTGGCTGACGTTGTCGCGCCACTGATCCGCCGATTGTTGCCATTGCAGTTGCAAGTTTTCCAGAGCTTCTTGGAGTTTCGCCGCGCCGGTGACCAAGTCGAATTGTTTCATGGCGAAATCGCTCCGTTGCTATCCTCGGTATCCGGATCCTCGTCCATGGGGGGTGATTCGTCTGTTTCTTGAAAGTGCGCTGGGATTCCAGTTCCCGCGGCCTGCGTTGCAATATACGCATCCAACCGATCAAGAATTCTGGCCAGTGTCGCAGCCGCTTGCGGAATATTCCATTCGATCAGCTGTCCCAGTTGTCCAAGGCGACCGGTCAGTTCGGACTGTTCGTGGTGGAGCTGTTGCCGCCAGTGCCGAACCCGCTCGATATGGGCCCGGCAACTGGCCAATCGCAATTGGGCTTGATGGAGGGCTGCCCGCTCCTCGCGGCAAGCGGGACGTTCGCCAGCAATCCCGGAAATTAGGCATCGTTCCAGGGCGAGTTTTGCGTCGTGAACACCGCGCTCGGCCAAGCGAGTCTGCTCTTTCCAATAGGCAGGGCGGTCGTGTTCAATCCAATCCGCAAAACGCCGCACCTCGGCATTGAGTCCGTCAACCGCATCCTGGCACTGGGAACTGAACAAGAGCAACGCGGCCCGAAATTCTTCGATCGCTGCCTGCGAATGAACGTGGACTGTTTCAGACATGCTCTGTTCCCGTCGATCAACACTCCAACCCGCCGCATTGTAGCGTGTATTTGTCCATTTTGGGAATAGATGATTCTACATCCACCATCGAATGAACAGGAGGGAAAAGAAAACAGAGAGTTCGCCTTTCAGTTATCTTTGTTTCCTTATGTTCCAAATAGACAGATACAAGGGCTCCTATCGCACGAAGAGCCATCTTGCTTCGAAGCAGCTGGTGGTATCTCACAAACCGTTTGGTTTAGGCTGATATGCGGGCTAGCGCTGCTGCAAATATTCCTCAATCCGTTCCGCTTTCCTGATCAGAAATGGAATATATCGCTCGGTTGCCTCAATGTACCGACTAATTGCCTTCACGTGCCCTTCAAATTCCTCGGAAAATTTCCGGTACTCTTGATCCCGCCACGTTGTTGCCAGCGATTGGAGTTGTGATGTCAACGCGGCGGTTCGTTCCTGCAATTCCGTGTTGAATTTGCGTAAATTCTGGGCAAACTGGCGCAGTTCACCAGGTTCCACAATCGCCTGGGACATAGAAGAACCTCGACATAATGGCAGTCACCATCCAGGATTCGTCCGTTGACGGACTCGAGTATATCCGGATGCCTTCGGAGCGTAAACGCCGCATGAATCATTCTTTTTCCCAAACACAATGTGGCGGGCTAGCGAGGTGCCGGTTTTGGAATGGATGTTGTTTCCAGCAGGGGCTTCTCTGCCCGAGGCATTGGCTGGGAATATTTCGAATGGATTTTTGCCCATTCCTCGGCCGTTGCAGCGACTGTTTCGCGAATTTGTGCCTCGGTGTGGGTACATGTGATGAAAAATCGCAAGCGTGCTGCCTTTTCTTCCACGGCTGGGTAGAGGATTGGCTGCACGTTGATTCCGCGCAAGAAAAGCCGGTGCGA
>JAFGFZ010000521.1 GCA_016930815.1 Pirellulales bacterium
AAAGGCGACGCCAGCCGTTTGTGGACTGGCGATCGTGTCCCACTCAAGAAGATTGAGCTCGTTGTCGTGGATGACGCACGCGGCAGTAGCATCCTCGAACGTGGGTATGCAGGCGGTGACCGTCGCGGTTTGCGCGCCGTCGTGATCCAGGTCGTCGACAATGGTTGCGTCAAACATCGCCGACGTTTGTCCGGCCAGGATCGTGACCGTCGCTGGTACTTCCAGCTCGCTCGTGTCGTCGCTATGTAAGGTCACGACCAAATCAACCGGCAGCGTGCCGCCTATAGCGACCATGCCTGAGCCAGCACGTGTTCCTTCTCCTTCCCAGGCATCGGTCAGCAGACTTATGGCCAGCGTTCGATCGTTATCGAATACCACCATATTCGCGGTGCCGTCTATCCAGTTTTCGACGGTGGCTGTAATTGTGGCGATTTGTACACCATCGATGACCGTATCGTCGATGATCGTCACGTCGAACGCCACCGAGGATTGGCCCGCAGGCAGCACGACCGTTGCCGGCACGGCAACTTCACTCGTGTGGCTCGACGTCAAATGGATGACAATATCGCGCGTTGGCTTGCCAGTGGACATGATGGTGCCGGCGCCCAAGCCGTCACCCTCTGTGGCGATGGCCGGCAAGCCGATGAATAACATGGCTGTCTCGTCATCGTGAACGGTAAGAATACCATCGTCCGTCATGGAGTCTTGCGCCGTCGCGGTGACCGTCACCTCCTCCATGCCATCCAGAACGGTATTGTCGACAATCTGAACGTCGAATATCGCCGAAGTCTGTCCGGCGAGAATAGTCACACTGCCGGGCACACTCACCCGGCTTGGATTGCTGGACATCAAGTCCACGACCAGATCGGTGCCCAGCCGAGCGGGAATCTCGACGGTTCCCACAACCGGCCCGCCGCCCTCTGCGGCATCCGTGGGAATATCAAGTGCCATTGTTAAAGGCACGACATCGAATGTGTTACTATCGGTTATGTGTCCGCTGCCGTCGTCCACCCGAAGGTACATATCGGCAATCTCGTCAAACACCACGACATCACCTGTCCAAACTCCGTCGACGAAAATGCCCGTTGCTGTGGGCGCGATTGCAACGCCACTCATACTGCCAGGGAATGGGACAGTAAGGCCGGTATTTTGGGTACCTTTGGATCGGACAATCCAGGAAAAGTCCGCAAGGATGTTATTATCCGTGTCCCCGAATCGTTGCAGGGAGAGGTCGTCCGTCCCACCGAAGGTAACTCCTATGCCCGTCCACTCCGAGCCGATCGTAATGAGATATCCATTGATGACGACGCTCATTCCGGCGATTTCTGAATCCGAGTAACCCCAAACCGCGAAGTCAACGATGGCTCCAGCGTTGTCGACAATCATGGCCCACCCTCTCATGGTGCCACCGCCCCACCAGATGTTCGAACCCCAATAGTTATCAGCCACATCATCGGTGCGATAGAGGACCTCACTGCTGGACATCAGGCTGGGTAAGTTCCATACAACGTCATGCACCGAGTTGATATTGCTCCACTCAGCATCATTTAGCGCCACGATCCATCCCGTCGTATCAACCGGATGCCCGGAAACATTTTGTATCTCGACGTAATCTGGTGTATTCTCACCGCACTCCGTTATCTTAATTGTGTTCATGGTGATTCCGGTCCACCCGCTCAGGTTGACGATTTCATTGAAATCCGTCACCGTATACCCGTTGGCGTCCAGGGCCATCAGCGTGACCGGGATGAGGCCATTTACGTATTGCGGCGAGTCAATCGTGCTCCACTGGAAATGATCCAGTGGCCCGCAAGTTACATGGAAGGCGTTGCTATTGGCCACGTGACCCGCCCCGTCGTCCACTGTCAGGACGACATTGGAGTCGACTCCGTTGATTGTGATGTCGCCGTTCCAAGTCCCAGCGATAAATAGGCAACCGCCCGGTGTCACCGGCAGATTGCCGCTAAGGCCCACCGCGCGAAGTGGTACCGTCTCGTCATACACCTCGATCGTCTCGTCGTCGACGTTCTTCGCCCGGATGGTCGCCGTAAAGGCGACGCCAGCCGTTTGTGGACTGGCGATCGTATCCCACGCAAGACGATCCAACTCGTTGTCGTGGATGATACACGCGGCGGAAGCTCCATCGAAGGATGGCACGCTAGCGGTGACCATCGCGGTTTGCGCGCCGTCGCGATCTGGATCGTCGACAATGGTGACGTCAAACGTCGCCGATGTTTGACCAGCCAGGATCGTGACCATCGCAGGCACTTCCAACCCGCTCGTGTTGTCGCTATGTAAGGTCGCAACCAGATCGATCGGCATTGGGCCGCCGATGGTTACCTTGCCCGATCCAGCCAGTGTTCCTTCTCCTTCCCAGGCGTCTGTCGGCAGCGTCACAACCAGAGCCCGATCGTTATCGAATACCGCCATGCTGGCCGCGCCGTCCATCCAGTTTTCGACATGGGCAGTCACTGCGGCGATTTGCACGCCGTCGATGATCGTATCGTCGATGATCGTTATGTCGAATGCCACCGAGGTTTGGTCCGCGGGCAGCACGATGCTTGCTGGCACGGCAACCTCGCTTGTATCACTTGACGTCAGTTGGATGAGGACGTCGCGGATTGGCGCGGCAGTGGATAGGATGGTGCCGACGCCGACGCCGTCCCCCTCCGTGGCACTGGCTGGCAACGTGATAAACAAGACGGCCATTTCGTCATCGTGAACCTCGATTCTTCCAACCCTGGCACCATATCCGATTCCTTCCACGGAGGCGGTGATCGTTACGGCTTCGGGCCCTTGCAGCAGGAAATCATTGGTAATCGTCATAGTCAACGGAACGGACGTTTCACCCGCCGGAATGGTGAGACTTGCCGGAACCGTGATTCGGTCTGGCGCCGAAGAAACAATACTGACAACAAGATCCTCCGACAGCGGGCCCGAGATCTCGATCATTCCATCCACGGCGCCGCCGTCGATTTCGTTGATCTCCGAAGGAACCGTGAGGGCTAGCGGCGAGCGGTCGATCATCATTTCATATTCGCCGAAGGTGTCGTCCTCGGCGGTGACACGAACCCGATAGAATCCCGTTTGCGTTGCAACGCATGTGATGTGGGCGTTGCGGCCATCGTCGCCGCCGTTGGTATCATTCGTGATCAGTTGATTGTCGGGGTCGTAAAGCTCCAGCTGTGGATCGAAGGTGTTGACGAACTCACCCGTGGCCCCTCCAGGGGTGCTAGTCCATAGCATGAGGTAATCACCCGCGTTCACCGAAATCTGGTACCAGTCCTGCGGGACGACCGCCATTGGAAAGACCACCTCATCGATGAATGCCGTATCCAGGCCATCATAGTAAATACCGTCCTTGGTATAACTCCAGGTGAAGGTGTGCGTGCCATCCGTCACCGGGAACGACTCCGTGATAAACGTGCTCTCGATTCCGGACCAGGCCCCCACCAGCTCTGCATCAATAAAGAAGAGCAAGAAATCCCAGCCGAGCTCCGAGGAAACGCGGTGGGCGAAGCTCATGTTCCCTGCTATCGTGGTTTGGACGATCGAGAGCGTGGAGGACTGATAATCGTAGATGTTTCCCGCTCGGGCGCTGTAGGATCCATTGGCAGAAGTTTCACTGGTCACGTACCAGACTGCGTCGCCCGAGGTGACCCACGGAAGTTCACTGAAGTTCCCGGCCTCGAATCCCTCGGTAATGGTGCCGCTTTCAGGTTCCAAAGACCCCAAAATGCATTGGAATCCGGAGACGTCCAGGGCCTCTGTGAATGAGTCGTTCGCCTCCAGTTCAAAGGTGGCATTGCGAGTCACCACGAGATTATAGGCAGTGGTAGGGGTGACGACGACGTAGTAGGTGTTGGTCCCGGCCGCCGAAGCGGTGAAGTGGGATATAACCTGGTCCACATTGCTTGGACCTGCAACGCTAGTTGCTAGGAGGTGGTTGGCTATGTTCCGGATCTGGAATCCGTCAGCGGCGCCCACCATGGCCTCCAGGACGATGGTCGCGGTCTCCCCCTGGTCAAGGCTGAAGCTGTAGACGTCGATATCGGAGGGAAGGAAAACAACATTGTCAATTGCCCCGCCTAGGACGGCACCGCGGAAGGCTGCTCCACTTAAATTGATAAAGCTCGCGTCGATATCCTGGGCCGTGGCCAGAGTATTGTTGCCCTCGTCGGCAAAAAGTTCTTCCCGCTCCAGCGCCGCGTTAAGGATTAGCTGGGTTGAATAGCCGCCGGTGGTCCCACCGGCGCCGCCGATCACCAATCGGTAGGTACCAGCCGTGTTGGCCGGCAGCGTGTTCAACAATACGCTTTGGCCCGGGCTGTCGGCTTCTTCCATCCCAAGCAAGACGTTTGAAGGATCGTAGACCTCAATGACCGGCCGCAGGGTGGTTTCGGATGCCGTCACCGCCACGCTGATCGTCTGGCCGGCGTCCAAATCGATTGTGAACGTGTCGGTTTCACCGGTGGAGTGGATAGAGCCCAAGAAATCCGAGTCGTACACGAGCGAGCCCAACGGAGGTTTCGCCAAAAGAGTCACCGGGTAGGACACAGTGCCGACGTCCAAGACGTAGCTGCCGAGGAACGGCACGTTCGGATTGTCATAGATGTCGGTCAAGAGTCCGGCGGCAATACTCAGGATTAGGGCCCCTTCGCTAACCAGGCCGTTGATGGTCAGCCGCACCGTCTCGCCGTCAAGCGGCACGGCATCGGTGACGCTACCCTGATTGAGGACAAAGTCGCTCGCCTGCACTGAGCTGGCTTCGATGGTTTCATTGAAGTGGACGTCAAACGTGGTCAATGGCAAGGTAATGAGCGAATCCACGACAGGGAGGGTGTCGGAGACGGCCAGCGGCCGGATATCGTAATAGAATATGCCAGTGTAGGCCCTCAGGGGATTCCCGTCGCTCAGGCGCTTGACCGTGCCTGAGTCGAGTGTCAGATTTTGGACACCTTGCGCGATAACGGGATTGACGTCGAAGTTGAACTGGAGGGTGTTTTCGTCAATAATCGTGGTGCTATTGGCGGACACGCCGTTGATCTGGAAGCCGCCGGCCACGATATCGTCCAAACTCGGGCTATATGGCTGGGAGAAATCAACCTGATAACCACCGATCGGCGTGGGCGGTGAGTTAACGATCGCACCGTTGGCCGGTAGGGTACCGATGACGCTCAGGCCGAGTTGCTGCAAGGCCGCGAAGGCATTGATTCGCCCATAGCCGTACTCCAGGTTGAATCCGCTCGCATCGTAGACAACTCCACCCACCTTGTCCGCGGTATCCCGAAGGATTTGCCTGACTTGCGCGGCTGTCAGGGATGGGTCGGCTGAAAGAAGCAGTGCGCCGACTCCGGCCGCCAGCGGCGAGGCCGACGAGGTACCTCCAAAGCCGTAGGACACCGTGTTATCCGTGTAATCGCCGCTGTTGTAACCGAAGGAGCCGGTCCGGTCAGTCGTGGTGATCCCGACTGTGTAGGGGGAGTCGCTGTCGCTACTGGGCGCGACACAATCTAGGGCGGTGCCATAGTTACTGTACTCGGAACGAAGGTCTCGCTGGTTGCTTGCCCCCACCGCCATCACGCCCGAGAGGGTACTGGACAGGCTGGCGGGGTAATTGACACTGTCGTAATAATCATTCCCGGAAGAGATGAACGTCGTTACTCCTTTCCCATCGCGGGCCATGTTGCTGGCCCAGGTGAACGCCTCAGTGAGCGTTGTGCTGGATGATCCACCGCCCCAGGAGCAATTGAGGACCTGGGCGGCATTCCAGGTGCCCAGGCCGTCCGCCGTTCGACCTGCCGCGTAGTAGATGGCAGACGCCGTGGCGGCATCACTTACATAGTAATCGCCATCGAATATTTGTACCGGCAAAATCTTGGCGTTCAACGCGGAGCCGCTCACCCCCAAGCCGTTGTTGCCAGCCGCAGCGGCCACGCCAGCCACCGAAGTGCCGTGGATGTCATGGATACCGATGCTCGGATCCGGACTGTTGGTGACAAAGCTCCAACCGCTGATGTCGTCGATCCAGCCGTTCCCATCGTCATCGATCCCGTTACTGGCAATCTCCCCGGCATTCACAAAAATGTTGCCTGCCAAGTCGGGGTGCGCGCGCTGGATGCCATCGTCCAACACGGCAATGGTCACACCCGTGCCGGTGCTGATATCCCATGCCGCCAATGCCTCGATATCCGCACCCTCGATGGCATCGGACACCTGGGCTCCCGTATTGTTCAGATGCCACTGCGTTGGAAATAATGGATCGTTAAGCGTGAACATCTTGTGCATATTCTGGTACAGATTCGGTATCGCCCAGGCGACTTGCTCGTTTTTGATCAGGTTGTTGGCATAGTTGAGCGCGGCCTGGCCACCTTCGTCCAACGTCACGACAAACTGGTCGGGCGTGCCCAACAATGGCCGATATAGCACAACATCCGTACCGAAAACGTCCTTGGGATTGACACCAGGCTCAATTGCCACAACTACCTCATCCAACACCAGCACCTTGTCCCCAGTGGATTCGGACGTGTAAGAGGGAGTGATCCAGGCCAAATCGTCATCCTGTAAACTGTCTAGACCCAAGCCTCTTCCCGTAATCAGATAAACGCTGCCAGAGACCCGCGTATCCACCTGGAAACCCTCCAGCGTGCCTCCCACCGCAAGCAACTGTGCTAGACCATTATCCGCGTCGGGATTGCTGATTTTGATCGCGTATTCCTGTTCCACGAAGTCCAACCCGATGCGGTAACCGTCCGCGAAATAGTGAGGATCGATATCAAGTCCGAAGGGATCAAAAGTAGAAATCAACGTGTCCACAGACAGCAGTCGGCGCGTCTCGAGGCACTCCACTGCCAAACGGCGCCGTGCGACATGCCCGCGGTGGAGGTTGGATGGAGAGGCATTAAAACGAAGCCAGTTAGTGCGATCGGCCATAGGAAGAGTCCTGTGAAAACGGGGCCAAGATCTACAGATTGGAACGCAATACGCCAGAGCCGGTTTCAGAACTTGAATTCAACGACTGAAAGTGATGAAATAGCCGGGAAATACGTCAATGCCACGTTCGCGATGAGGGTTTTGAAACCGGTTCTTAGAAAGGCGCATTAAAGAGAGCAGATTGCAATCAGGATGTCAAGTACCTCGACAAATAATTGCACGGCCAAAGGTTTCTAGGTGCTAATGCATTACTAGAGTTAACCTGGAAAGGGCTGTCACCCTTCGGATCAAATGCGTTCACAGGCGCAAGAGCCGCATTCAGGATGGCAGCGAGAAAAGAGACTGGCTTTTCACGATCGCAAAATCGTCCGGGAACGTATGGAGCGCTCGTACCAAGAGACTTCGATCACGGGATTGGAAATGGATGTAGCTCATCGCGCCGAGGCCATACCGGTTACTGGCATCGAATAAGTGAAAGAGTCCCAGTTGGACACCACCCAGCTGGACTTCTTGTTGCACGGTATGGAATATTTCCGGGGTAACCCGGTCGAGAGAGAATGTCGTTTCGTATCTTGCGCCACCGCGGCATTCGAGACGATCTTTTTGCTCTCCGTGCATCGAATAGGACATCAGCCTCCTTTTACTCGGTAGTGGTTGGTGAGCTCCAGCTGCCACCTCCGTCAAGGTCAGCCCGGAATACTGCCAGCAAATAATGTGGCCCGTGCTCGTAATCTGGATCGTTGCCGTATAATCCCCTCGTTCGATCTTCTGCGTGCGATGGATCACGAACAGCTCCGGGTGCAGCGATCTGCCATAGAGCTGAAATACCAACTCAGCAATTTTCGGGCGGACGGATAACACGGATCGCACTGTTGGTCAGGTGGTCTTGTTGGGCCGAATGGAAACCGATACTTTCTTTCATCCTGTCTCTTGCTCAGCCATCCAGGGAATATGTTTATTATAGTATGGATTCCTTCTACCGCCAAAGGCGATTTCGGCAGGATGATTTTTTTGATGAAACCAGGCTTGACAACAACCACATTTGTGTATCCGCGCTAAACCGGTTTCGAAGAGTGACTGCTCTGAATTGCGAAAATCGGCATGGGCCGTTGCTTATGAATTTTGCATCATCCGCTTCAAAGAGTGACGCCGACAAAAATATCATAAAGCGCATGAGCGCCGGCAGCGATACCGAATCCCCGCCATACAAACAATCCAGCGAAAAAGAGACCTGCGCTAAAACGAAAAATGAAAGTTGCCCATTCAAGAGGATCGCCATACGTACCGACATAATGTGCCAGTGCGAAGAGCAGGCTCGTTGCCACGATGGCCCCCGCGACCTGCCCGCGGGGCGATCCGCCGGCAATCCGGATTAGCCAGATCGCCAGTGGGATGAGGAGGAGACGAAATAGAACTTCTTCATATACACCCGCACCGAGAAACGCGACAATTTGACTCGCCTGGTTCCAGGCCGATTGACCGAATGGAAAAAAGCAAGACCCCCAAGAAGAATTCCCCATGGACGCGAGCATCGTGCCGTGCAAACGGGCGACACCAACCAAAGCCAGCCCAAACAGTGACGATTCAATGAGCATTCCTCCGAGGAGTCCACTTGAGAATTTCCATGGTTGGCGCGTTGTGTGATGCCAGGCGATCAGCATGGCGATGGTCAGGAAAGGGAGCAGAAAGTACCCGCTGAAACCAAAGGTATCCAGCAATCGCCGGAGCCAGACATCGGCTCCATTCCGCATCGACACCCCATCGCATAAAATGCCAACTTCATATGCCAGCAGCAACGGCGCGATAAATGCTAAACTCACAAGCGGCCGCCGTGATTGGCAGAGATAGTACATGAACCACGATCGGACGATATTTTCCTTAGAAAACATGGAACTGGAGTGTCATTATTTATTTGTATGAAATATCAGCCCGTTCCAAGGGAATTGCAGCCGCGAAGAAGCCCGGCTTTTTTAGAAAAAGCTGGGCTTCCAGGTTCGACAGACGGTTCGGCACACATTGCAATATGTTTGGGACGGACTCAACCCCCATCGTGCGCCGCGCGCAGCCTGTCAGCATCTTCCAACATCGTCCTCATCCATTGGACTGCTTGAACCTTCACGAAAAGGTCACTACAAACGATTCCACCACAGGAATGCGGTACCGCTGCTTCCTTGCATCGACGCATCCTTCACAATTCCCAATCCGATGCCTCCCTTCCTCGATGTCTATCACCGGCTTCTTGACGCCTTTGGACCACAACACTGGTGGCCCGGAAATTCGCCCTTTGAAGTCATGGTCGGGGCCATCCTGGTCCAGAACACGGCCTGGAAAAACGTTGAACGGGCGATCAGCAATCTCCGCGAGGGAGGCTTGCTTGCGCCGCAACCGCTGTATGAACTGCCGGAAAACGAACTGTGCGAGCTGATCCGGCCGGCCGGCTACTATCGGCTCAAAGCCGGGCGGCTACGCAATCTTCTTCGGCTTATCGTCGAAGAATACAACGGTGATAGCATGGCCCTACTGGATTCCAATGCCCAAACACTTCGAGAAAAACTATTGTCCGTCAAAGGAATCGGCCCCGAAACGGCCGACTCCATTCTACTCTACGCGGCGGGGAAGCCATCTTTCGTCATCGACACGTACACCCATCGCGTCCTGATCCGCCATGGCTGGATTGGTGATGATGCGGACTACTACCAAATGAAAGATCTTTTCGAACTTGGTCTACCTCAAGATGTGGCACTCTACAACGAATACCATGCCCTTCTCGTCCGAGTCGGCCATCTTTATTGCCGGCGAACTCCGAGATGCACCGACTGCCCATTACGCGGCATGCTACCGGACGGTGCCTTGTAGAATCCCATGTCCAATTTACCCATTTTCTCTGTCCGTATTTGGACCATAGCACTATCATCGTGTTTCGCAACAGGGTGCCAGGTGCGCGCATTCTGCGTGTTTCATGGAATACCCATGATGTTTCCATCATACCCTTGATTCATGGTCCTCTGATTCACAGTTCACCAAGGGGGTACTCACGCAAGTGAGGCACCCAAGATCTCATGCAACGTTTCTTATCGCTCGTAACACTCGTCGTACTTCTCGGCCTGGGCTGGTTTTTTGCTAGCAACTTTCGAGTCGAGGGGCTGCGAAATGTCGAAATAAAACCGCGATCTGAATCTCATCCGGAAACGTCCATGGGCACGTCGACTGTCTCGACGGGAATGGTTCCAGTGACACCACTTCCCAAGGTCGCTCGTCAAGGGGAATCCATTAAAATTGCCTCGTTCCATATTCAGGACTTTGGGGAAATGAAGGCCAGTAAGCCGCGTGTGATGGGTATATTGGCTGCCATTATCCAGCGATTCGACGTCATTGCGGTCCAGTCCATTCGTGGTGACAAGGGAGAATATCTGATCCGGGATTTCATTCATCAGATCAACATTCGAAATCAACGGCACTACGAATACGTCATTGGCCCGCGCCTGGGGCAGTCGGACCTGGAGCAGTATGCTTTTCTGTATGACGCAGCGAGTGTCGAGCCGGATCTGGCCGGTGCTTACACAATCAGCGATCCGTCCGATGTGCTCCTCCGCGAGCCGCTTGTCGTGCCATTCCGAGTCCGTGGCCCCGCTGCCGACCAGGCCTTTACATTCATTCTGATCAATGTTCATATCAATCCAGACGCAGTGGCTCAGGAAGTGGATCTCTTGGCGGATGTCTTCCATGCCGTCCGGCAGGCATCCCGCAGCGAGGACGATATCATGATCCTCGGCAACCTGAATAGCGATAACCGTCACCTCGGACGTTTGGGAGAAATACCCGGGATCTATCCTCTGATCCAGAACCGGGCAACCAATACGCTCCAAACGCAAGAATCCAGCAACATCATTCTTCACAAGCCATCCACGGTCGAATTCACCGGCCGCGCGGGCGTCCTTGATGTGATGCGGACGTACAATTTGAACACCGACCAAGCGCTGGCTATCTCCGACCATCTTCCAATCTGGGCCGAATTTAGCCTCGCCGAAAGCGCCGGCGCCAGGAGCCAGATCGCCAGACAACCGAAAGATCGCTGGGGATGGTGAATTCCGATCCGGCATCTGGGATCCGATGCTATCAACCGGCAACCCGATGCGGGGACCGGTCGGAGAGACCTTGAAAACTGGCCGGTAGACGATCTTGCCTGGCATGGCCTACGATTGGGGCATGCATTGGGATTCCTTCCGCACCGAGACCCGAGTCCAACAGGCCCTCGACCTGGCCTTGGGCTATATCAATTTCTCATCGGGAACTTCCGACCGGAGCGTCCTCCGAAGTCTTGACGACCTGTACCGTGTCATCGAAGGGCAGAAGCAGGCTGGGGATACGGTGGCTGTCGTCCATACATGGCTTCGCGCACGTCTCCACGAGCTCCATACGGCCGGCGGGCCATTTGCGAATATCGACCAGGCAGATGCCGTGCTCTCGGTATGGTGGGATGATCTCATCCCGAAATGGGAAGAGTTCCACCACGATCTGCTGTTCCATCAAACCCGGGACGATATCTGGAGGCCTTTCTTTGTCGGTCGTGCTTGGGAAACGATCCTGGCACTTGGTCCACCCTTTGATGATCCAGTCCAACTCGTATCCAAGGGAATCAGCCTGCTCAACGATTATGTTGGATATCGTCCGGTTGCCATCTTGGAAGATCGGGCCTGTGAACCCTACGAACACGAGCGAATCCGCCCCATTCCCCTCTACATTGCTGACGTTGGCGTGGCCGTTGGCCGGTATGAAAAGCTGATATCCATCGCACTGGATATCCTGAGCCAGACGAATCCGTCCATTCTGAGCCAGGCATATTTCGGCATCGACTTGTTGGAAGAATTGGCTCTGGATCCACG
>JAFGFZ010000099.1 GCA_016930815.1 Pirellulales bacterium
CGGTCCCTGCTCACCACATGTCGAGGCCCCGAAGGAAGCCCTGGGCTCAACGGCAGCGCGAAGAACAATAACGCGGAGACCTTTTGCCGAGATCCTCTTCCATCCAGGCCAGGGCGATTTCAGTGGCCAGGCAACATGGAACGTTCTGGTTGCGCAAAAACGAGACATTGTACCATTGGAGCGCGCCGCCACGGCGGATGTGGTTGTTAACACTGACGAAATGCGTGACCTGCCCGATCAATTGCGAACTCTGGAAGCCGAGGATCGGAAAAGTCGAGGATCCCTGCGCCAGCCGCAGCGCATTGCTTGACATGCCGGGAGGCTCTCTGGCGGGGGATCACGCACCTGGATGGGGGAGAAAATGAAGTGAGACTCTTGGCACCGGAAGCATTTGCCCACATCTTTCAGCCGCTCCAGGGCAAACGGATTGGCTTCGTGCGTCCCATCGGAAACGTCGGCGATGCTTTGATCGAGTGGGGAACACGGCAGTTATTCGAACATTACAGCATCAACTGGCAGCTATTTGATCCAGACAAACCGAGTGGCGAAGTCGATGAGTTGGTGTGGGGTGGCGGGGGCAATATGGGAACGCTCTGGCAGAACAACTGGCTCTTGCGGAGCCGCTGTTTGGAACTCGGCTTGCCAATGACTATTTTACCCCAGTCGTTCACGTCGCGGGAAGACCGCCGGTTCCACCGTGTGTTCGTTCGGGAACGAGCCAGTATGGCATTGGCCACCAACGGAATCCTCGGCCCCGACCTGGCCTTGGGTTTGGACTACACCTCGAACACCCGCCCCTCCCACGCGCTCGGAATCTTCCTGCGCAAGGACGTGGAAGGCATCGTACCGCGGAGATGGTTTTCACGTGATCCGGTCCGATTATGCCGCACCGGGCGCCAATACATCGAACTGGCTGCCCGATATGAGCATGTCGTCACGGACCGTTTGCATTTTGCGATTAGCTCCTTGATCGTTGGGCGCCGGACGACGCTACTACCCAACGTGTATCACAAGAATTTAGGCATGTACAACACATGGTTGAAAGACCTCGGTTGCCAGTTCGCGGCAAGTCTCCACGAAGTCCGTCGCCGCTTGGCGGCCGAGACCAGCTCCATGTCGATTTTGGGTCAAAGTCTATGATATCAGAAGGTTCCATGAGCGTTGCACAGCCATTGCAACCTGATATCCGATCCTGCTCGCCAAATGCCGAGCCCGCGATGGCCGCCCGGAAAGCACTGTCAGCGGAACCAATCCTCATGCACGTCGAGCCATTACCGATAACAATACGACGGGATATGGAAGGCAGAGAGTGGCTGGTAATCCAGGCCATCGTGCGCGGGCACCCAAGGCGCCGGCACCGGAACGGCACGATCTGGTTTGAAGTGCCCGCTGAATTCGCTGGACCCGTGGGCGCCGAAAGCCATGCGGAAGATAGGCTCGATCCATTTGCCCGGGCCATACTCTATTCGGCAATGGAAGCCGGCCGTGATGTCCGTATCCATGGCAATGTGTCCGCGACATTGCTTGCGAATCTTGAGGTCTACCAAAGGATCATCACAACCTGGTGGCCCGAATATCACCCGGTGCACATCTCGGCGGACCAGGAGATCGAGCCGAGCGGCTTGCCCGATCCTCGGATGGCTGGCGAGGCGATCATGGGTTTTTCGGGAGGGATGGATTCGATTCATTCACTCTACTGCCATCACCATCGTTTGCATGGGCGGAATAATCGCCGTATCCCCATCTGCCTGTTTGTTCATGGATTCGATATCGCATTGGCCGACTCAAGCTACGATGCCGCATTTCGTCGCGCGGAGGCCATCTCGAATTGTCTCGGTTCGCAACTGGTACGGGTCCGATCCAATATCAAGCGGATGCTCCCTTCCTGGCCCAATGCGCATGGCGCGGCCCTGGCAGCAACTCTGTCTCTTTTCTCGCCGCGATTCCGCCAAGGCCTGATCGCATCGACGTTCAATTACCGCAACCTGCTGGGGCACCGGTTTGGATATGGATCGACGCCGCTGAGTGACTGGCTTCTCTCTTCGCACGACTTTCAGATTGTGCATGACTTTGCTGACAAACGACGCGTCGAGAAGACAAGAGTGCTGGCTGAATGCCAGGTCGCTCGAGAGAAAATCCGCGTCTGCTGGGCCGGCGACGATCTTTCCAGGAACTGTGGCAAATGCAGCAAGTGCATTTCCCAGATGCTCTGCATGCGAGCGATTGGGATCGAGGACTTATCCGCGTTTGCCCGGCCCTTATCCGCGTCAAGCGTGTGGGGAATGCAAGTAACCTCGGCAGCCCATTGGGAGGAACTCCAAGCCTGCCACTTAGTGGCGGATGCCGCAGGCTTGGGATCTAGCGACGAGTTTTTGGCTTTGCGATGCGTCCTGGACAAAGCGCGTGAGGCATTTGCGCCTCCGAACATACCCGATCAGAAACGGCCCCCTCGCGCCATCCGGCTGCTAGCGCGCACTCGGCGCCGGCTATCCCGGCTGGCAGGCGCGTGGAAACGCTCCGCATGACGAGAACCTGCGGTTATTCTCTTGAAAGCCGGAATGGTTTCGGGAGGAGTGCGGCGAGGGAAGTCACTTCGACCTGGCTTGGATCGTTGGCGTTGACAAGGAGAATAGGCAGATCATCCGGGCAGAACTCGGCCAAAACCTGCCGGCAAGCGCCACATGGAGTACCGCCTCCTTCAAGTGCGATAGCCAGGCCGGCAAAAGTCCTCTCGCCGGCGATGATTGCATTGGCGATCGCGTTCCGTTCAGCGCAGACGGTTAGCCCGGACGAGGTGTTCTCAACATTGACACCGCAATAAATGGTTCCACTGGTCCCCAGAAGGGCGGCGCCGACGGGGAATTTGGAATAGGGGGCATAGGCACGCCCGCGGATCGCAAGGGCGGATTCGATGAGTGCATCGCGGTATTGAGTGATCATGGTTCGGATGGCGTGAAATGACAGGATTCGACAATTAGCGGTGGGGGAGTCATCGGATCGTCTCCGATGTGGATTGCATGAAGGACCGAATGATGAACCGCGATCGCTTTCTCAGATGGGGCAAATACATGCACGAGCGGTTGATGGATGGCCACGAAATCACCCAGCCGGACCAGCATCTCGATGCCGACCGATAGGTCCAGGGCATCGTCAGGGCGCTTCCGGCCACCGCCCATTTCAATGATGGCCAGGCCGATCTGATCCGCGTCCATGGATTGGATATAACCATTGCGTACGGCGAGTATTTCGGATTTCGGAGCGACTGGGCGCGGTGCCTGGAGATTCCCGCCTTGCGCGGCCACCATCCGCTCGAATTTTTCCAGGGCCGTGCCAGAGTCGAGGAGATTGGCGAGCCGCTGACGGGCTTCGGCCCGGTCACTTTCGATGCCGGCAAGCCCAAGTGCCTCAATTCCCAAGGCAAGGGTGATTTCCCGCAGGTCGTTTGGACCACCGCCCGCAAGGGTATCGACCGATTCGTTGACTTCGACTGCATTACCAACCATCCGGCCGAGCGGTTGGTTCATGTCGGTGATCAGAGCACCGGTTGCCAACCCCATTCGGGTTCCCATTTGGACGAGTGATTTGGCAAGTTCCCTTGCGTCCACCAGTGATTTCATGAATGCGCCACTTCCCCATTTGACATCGAGAACCAGCGCATTCAAACCTTCCGCGAGTTTCTTGCTCATGATACTCGCTGTGATCAGCGGGATGGATGGCACGGTTGCCGTGACATCCCGGAGTGCATAGAGTTTCCGGTCAGCTGGAACCAGGTCGGCCGTGGCACCATGGATCACGCAGCCAACGGTTTGCACGATGTGGCGCATGGCGTTTATGGTCAAGTCCGCCGTAAAACCTGGGATCGCGTTGAGTTTGTCGAGTGTTCCACCCGTTGGGCCGAGTCCACGGCCGGAAATCATCGGCACGATCAAATCGCAGCATGCCAGGAGCGGTGCGAGAATCAGGGAGACTTTATCCCCCAAACCGCCGGTGGAATGTTTATCGATCCGCGGCGGAAGGTGATCAGGCCATTCGAACGTCGCGCCGGATCGGATCATGTGTTGGGTGAGTGCGACCGTTTCCGAATCGGTCATTCCGCGGAGGTAAATCGCCATGGCCATGGCGGACATTTGGTAGTCGGCAACGCTGCCATCGACGAAACCGCGAATGAATGACCCGATTTCATCCGCGGTCAGTTCGCCACTATCGCGTTTTTTTGCAATTAA
>JAFGFZ010000100.1 GCA_016930815.1 Pirellulales bacterium
CTGCCGCCTCTGGAAGAATTGCTTGATGTGTTAGAGTCGTTTGCCTCCCTTCCTGGCCATTGCTCTTAAAAGGCTCGGTTCCGATGGATGATTCTCGGTTCTTATTCTACATCTCACACATGTGAACAAAAAATGTTCAAGACCTCTGTGAACTGGCCACCTGTGGGTCTACAGTAGCAGCCGACAGGATTTCGATGCACGTTTAATGATCATGTTGGCAAACCATGCGTGGTCCCATTTCGACTGGAGGATATCCCACTTCCATAGTGGGGAGAGCGCCACCGAACACGACCTGGCCCTGATGCGGGCCAGCGTTTCTGAGAACGTGCAGGTGAAGGCTGCTGGCGGCGTTCGCGATTCGGACGGTCTGATCAAAGTCCGCGATCTTGGTGGCACACGTTGCCGGGCGACCACGACGGCGTGTATGCTTGATGAATATCGGCGACACGAGGCGATGGAACAGGTCGGGCAGGACGCGCAATCCACGCCGGGTGAAATCGGCACGGGAGGTTATTTATTGCTTGTCGGGCGCCACTCGCCGCCGCTCAGTTTAGCTGCGAGGAGCGAGACAGTGAAAAGTTAAGTAGGGAGTGATTCGGTTCAGTTGCTCGAATTGGCGCTTAGCCAGATGCCCAACCACAGTCCAGAATAATGCACATGAAAACAACAAATGGTTTCACACGACGCCAGTTCATGGCGATTTCGGGCATGGCTGTGGGTGCGGTGGCGCTCGGGCAAATTGATGCCCAAGAGGTACTGGCGTCACCGGTGGCGACCCCTCACGCCGACATCGATGCCTTGCGGCAGGAAATCGTCAATACGCCGGTCCGCATTGGTTTGCACCGTGCTGAAGTGTTCACTCGTGTCTTCCGCGAAACGGAAGGCAAGCCTTGGGTGCTCCGCAAAGCCATGGCACTTAGGGAATATTTCCAAACGGTGCCTCTTTACCGGCGCGAGCATGATCGGCTGGCAGGATTCATTAGCGAAATGCCCGGTGCGATGCCGGTGATTGTCGAACTGGGTATCGGTGAAAACGGCATTTACACCTCGGAACGACCGGATCGCATAGGCTACCTGCGGGGCCAGGTACCGGACGACATCCGCACGTACTGGATGAATCGCAATGCCTGGGGGCAGTACCGCACGAAGATCCTGCGGATGAAGCGTTTCGATCATCCCGATGAGGTGCCGCAAACGCTTGACTACAAGTTCCTATCGAACCAAGGGCATCTCAGCCCAAGTCTCGGTGAAGTGTTGCAGACCGGCCTGGACGGCATGATTGCACGGGTCCGTAGGCGGCAGCAAGCCGAGACGGAATCGAGAAAACTGGCGTTCCTCCAGGCCGCCGAGACTTCGCTCTTGGGCTTAACCGAATGGATCGGGAGATATGCCGAGTTTCTGGCCACCGAGGCTGCCGGGTGCCCTCAATCCGATCGCGCGGCGGTGTTGGGCGAGATGTCGCAAGTTGCGAAGAAGGTCGCAAGCGAAGCACCGGAGACCTTCCGTGAAGCGTTACAGTTGATGTGGTTCGTCTACCAGGCGATTCACATCGAAGGGCACGGCTACTCCTGCACACCCGATCGCATCGACCAATTGCTTTTGCCCTTCTACGAGGCCGATCGCCAAGCCGGTCGAATCGACGACGATGACGTGCTGCGACTCGTCGAGAACTTCGTGCTAAAACAATACGACAACACTTTCTGGGGACCGGAACATCATCTCACGCAGGGGCTATGTGTCAGCGGATCCACCTCCGACGGCAGAGACCTGACAAATCGCCTGAGCTGGTTGTTTGTCGAAGGGCATACGAACCTGAGTCTGCCAGAACCGCTGCTATGGGTACGGTGGCATCCAAACATCGATCAAGAGTTTTTCGACTTCTGTCTTGCACGACTTGAGCAAAGTTCGTGCTTCCCCATGTACTGGAACGACAACGCCATTCCCGATGCTTTGATGGAACTAGGGATGGCCGGCGAGGATGCCTTTAATTATGTTCCGGTGGGCTGCAATGAACTGGCCGTGCCGGGACAGTGGTACTACAACCCGGGCGCGCACGTTGGATACTTGCAGGCGATCGAAGCCACGTTGACCAGTGGCAAAGGCTATCGCGGCCAGTGGCGCTGGCGGGAGGTGGCCCCGCCCACGACGGAGTTGAAGAAGTTCGACCAATTTACCGACGCCGTGGGCGCCTACCTGCGGGCCGACCTAGCCAAGAACTACGACAGGGGAATGAAGGAACTTCAGGCCCAGATTCGCTGGGGCACGACCCCACTGACCTCCTGCTTCTTCGACGATTGTATCGAGCAGGCGCACGATATGTCAGAAGGCACGAAGTACAACTACCTGTCTTGCGGAGGAATCGCTTTCGCCAATGCCGTCGATTGCCTGGCCGCAATTCGCGAGGTGGTTTACGAAAAGAAGCAAGCCACGCTCGATGAGATAGCCGCGGCTTGTGCGAACAATTTTGACGACCAGCAGCGGCTGCGCGCCAAGCTACTAGCTGCGCCGAAACACGGTAACGACGATCCGCGTATCGATGACATCATCCGACTCGTCGAACGGTTGCGCGACAAACCAATGAAGGAAATCTGCCGCGATCCACGCGATGGCAGCCAGTTCGGAAATTCGCACGTCGTGCGCAGCGGAGCGGTGAAGGGCGGATTGGGGACACCCGCTACACCGGACGGACGATTGGCCGGCACGCCGCTGGCCAGCTCTGTGGCGGCATCCGTCGGCTGCGAACGAACCGGTCCCACGGCAGTGCTCAATTCCATCTGCAAGCTAGATTCCACAAGCAGTTGGCAGTGTGGATACCAGGCCAACATCCGCTTTCACGGGGGCATGATCTCCGATCTGACTCAACGATACAAACTGCGAGTCATGCTGAACGTCTACTTCGCCAACGGCGGGCAAGAACTTCAGATCAATGTCGTCAACAGCGAAATGCTCCGCGCCGCACAGCAAAATCCCGAACAATATCAGGATCTTGTGGTCCGCGTGGCTGGCTTCAGCGAGTTCTTTGTCCGTCTCACACCGGACTTGCAGCAGGACATCATTGCTCGCATGGAACACAGATAATGGTTACAGGCTGCGTTTTTGATATCCAGCGCTTCTCGATTCACGACGGACCCGGTATCCGCACAACCGTGTTCTTGAAAGGGTGTCCGCTGCGATGTCTGTGGTGCGGCAATCCCGAGAGTATTTCTAGAGAGCCCTCGCTCTCCTACATGCCCGACCGCTGCATTGCCTGCGGCGCGTGCATCCCGGTCTGCCCGGACAAGGCACTGTCGTCGGACAGCTCCGGGAAGGTGGTGGTGGACCGCCAAAGGTGTACCGAGTGCGGAGCCTGTCCGCCCGAGTGCGATCCCAAAGCTTTGGAGATGGTCGGTCGTGAGATGACCGTGCCCGAGGTCCTGGAAGTCGTGCAGCGAGACTGGAAGTACTATCGGGAGTCGGGAGGCGGTATGACACTGTCCGGCGGCGAGCCTTTGATGCAACCACGCTTTGTCACGGAACTGTTACTCAGCGCCAAGGCTCGGCGATTAGATTGTTGCGTGGAAACATCCGGTTACGCGTTGTGGGGCGTGATGCAAGGGCTCGTTCCACTGGTCGATCTGTGGCTCTACGATTTCAAGGAAACGAATCCCCGGCTCCACGAGAAGTTCACCGGCAAGCCGAACGAGATGATCATATCGAATCTCAAGCGGCTGCACGACGCTGGAGTCAAGATCTTGCTGCGCTGTCCCATGATCCCCCAGCACAACGCCCACCAGGAGCATCTCGACGGCATCGTGACGCTGACTCGCAGCTTGCCGAACCTGCTCGGCGTTGAATTGTTACCCTACTACGACTTGTGGCGCGCCAAACTCCCCCGCTTCGGCTTGAAGTCGGAATTCCCTGAGTCCGTGAAACCCCCGCCGCGCAGCACCATGAAGAAGTGGCAGGATTACCTCCGAGACCGCAAGGTCAAGGTAATCGGCTGAAGCTTCTTTGGAGAAAGCACGGAAGGTGGGAGGCCGTCCAGCCTAATTCCGAGAACATCAGTTCGCTGGTTTTACACTGATCCACGCGGATAGGGACGGCCAGGTCAATGAGCATGCTGACCATTGGATTTGGGAAAATCACGCCGCCAACGCTCGAGGAGTTCCTCGAGCGATCCCACGAACCAGTAGATTTTACCACGAATGGCACTCTGGCCGTTACGTGGCACGTTGCCAATATTCACAATGCTATGTAGACAATCGGCGGGATGGTGATTCGTTACATGCGAAGTCCGCTCCCAAAATAGGCCGCTTACCCACTGGTGTGCTAAGTCCGTGCGCGCGATCAAGCCGCAATCGATGGCTGGCAGAACCTCAGCTTCGTATGGGCCTATCTCTTTGACCAAATCCGGCCGAATGACACTGCGCGCCTTATCAATCCGGACACCCAGTGGCGTGCGCGCTCCCACGGATCTCTGCTTGGCCGGCAGTGCCACCCATCTTCCCGCGCGCAGCACGTGAGTCAGGCTGGTGCGTATTGTCCCGATTTGAGTCTGTTGATCCCAAAGATCGTACTCGCTGAAGGCCGGTGTCTCGGCGATTTCGCGCCGCCAGGTAATATTCGTCTTCCCACTCATACGAAAGCATTGCTGGATGCCATAGTAGGCATTCAGTCCGGTGTCACCCGCTTGAACAACAAGTAGCAAATCGATTCCATCCTCGACAGGATCCAGGTAGAAGATCCAGCGTTGGGGAACCCATTTCTCTTGATTAACATCCAACTCGTACTTGACGACACCGGGACGTGTTGCAAAAGTGTTGATAACCTGCGTGACGGCAGCAGGTTGGATGCCAGCCTCGGCGTTCGAGTTCGGAATTTCACCCCAAATCATTGGTGTATGTTCGTGGAAACGGTAACCGATGCGGTTGCCCGGATGCCGCTGGTTCGTGAAGGTGGCGAAGCCCTGTCTATCCGTAAGTCGCGCTGTAATTGGTGAGCTGGCGGATACTTGGGTGCAGACAACCAAGACAACGAGACCTAGGAATGGTCTCATGAGCGAAAAAAGATATCGTTTCGTTACAGGGCGCATCAGTATTCTCGATCTCGGGTTATCGAATTTAGTCGAAACGGGAATTCCTCCGACAATGCTATTGAAAGCCCTAGGCCTTTGTAAAAAAGCGATGATGATCTCATGCCAGGGCCGGACACGAGATACCCTTGAATTAGTAATCAACACATCCCCATTTGTACAGTCAAATGGACTGGTATGAGTTCGTACGTCTGGCCCTTTCCGGTTCGAGATTGGGGATCGAAGGGGGGCCGAGACATCACGATCGGTCTGGACTTCTACGGCAATCCCGCACATGTCGAATACAACTGGTGGACCCATATCGACCAGGGCGGCGATTTTCGCACGTTCCATACCAGGGTCCGAAACGGGCCGGGAGGATTGACGATCACCGACGGCGCGACACTGACCATCGACGTCGACGACCGGCTGGACAACCAATATCCACCGCAGCCGAGTGCGGA
>JAFGFZ010000101.1 GCA_016930815.1 Pirellulales bacterium
CGTTCCAATGGCACGAGGGCTTCCTTGTATCGGGCTTGTTCGCGGAGCGCTTCTCCGAGCAGATAACTGGCTAGGCCATTCGTGGCGATGCATGGTCCGAGGGCGGTCAGGACCCGGATCGCGTGGGCTGGCATACCGAATTCTAAATATCCCTCGGCTTCGCGGAGGGCCTTCTCTTGGCGGATCTGGTCGAGGACGCCCATGGAAGTTTCCAAAGAAGAGATCGGGGATTGAATCGCAGCGGACCCTGCACTATGCCAATTTTACCCGGGGGATGGGGCAAATCCAAGCTTTATACTTGGTAAGTCTGGCACAATTGCGTCAAATGAGGGTACCTGATGGATATCTCACTCCGAAGGGATCACCGAGAATGGTGTCTCATTTCGATCCTGGAGGAATAGTTCCACCAGGGTTTGCGGGGGCGAAGTCATTTCGAGGATCGGTCCGAAATCAGCGAAGTCCTGATCGACCTGGCTTAACATCTCCAGGATTGGCGGAGCAAGCCGCCCGCTCAATTGGAAATAGGAAGCTTCCAAGGCCTCCCGCTCGTACCATGACTCTTCCAAACTGGTCGGTAACAGGGCCGAGAGGGCAACGGCAACGGCGCTGAGATCTTCGTCATGAGGCATTCGAAGCAGTGCTGGATCTGTATGGCGGGCAATAAGACGTCCAAACTCATCTGGCAAATTCCACCGTTTGGCAATCCGGGCAGCTGCTTCGGCATGGGTCCATCCAAAATAATGCTGTTCCAGCAAGGATAACCGGCACCGTTTCTCGTGGCGTTCGTTGAGGAGTTCTTCGTAGCGCCCAGGAATCTCTTTGGCGATTAGGGGCAGTGCCATATCCTGCAAGAGCGCGGCGGCAAATGCTTCTTCTGCATCATTCAAACCAAGCAATTTGCCCATCGATCGAGCGAAGAGCGCGCGGCGGAGTGAGTCCTGCCAAAGTTTTTTCACGTCGAGTGGGCCACACTGGGGATTCGGAATCAGACTAAACACGGCACTCCATAGCGCAAAGTTCTTAATCGTGCGGATGCCGACTAGCGTTATTGCCAGTTTGACAGTTGAGATCTCTCGAGAAAATCCGAAGTAAGATGAGTTAACAAACCGAAGCACCTGGCTTGTTAAACCCGGATCCGCCTCAATGGGAACTGAAAATTCCTGAGGTCCGTTATCTGGATCCTTTGATAATTGCATTAGTTGGATCGCGCTTTGCGGCAGCGCTGGTAGCTGAGCGTTCAGAACGAGCTCTTTTAGGTTAATCGATGTTTGTTTGGCTTTTGCTGTCATGTTGTATCGATTTGGCTGGGTGAAATTAAGAACTCTTTAAGAGAGGATAAGTCACCATAAGGAGTATGGAGATGTATTCAAAGGATCCCGGTAAAACAGTACGTTACGCACTGGCCATCGGCAAACGATCACTGTGGTTAAGAACGATTGGTATGGTGGTAGGATTTATACCAGTCATGCTATAGCTGGGCCGGTGCCTGTGGCTCGGTCGGGAGACCGGCTACAACGGCGTGGTACGGTCGGGAGACCGGCTACCATAGGTTTTTGTTGGAGCCCTTTAGAAACGTTCCGGCGCGATGAGATCTTCGAATACTTGCCTTCGCCGGATGAGCTGGTGCTGGCCGTTTTGGATGAGCGCCTCGGCTGCGAGGGGTTTGCTGTTGTAGTTGTTGCTCATGACAAAGCCATAGGCTCCAACGTTCAGGATTACCAGATAGTCTCCAACAGCCGCCTGGGGTAAGGTACGAGGAGTGACGAAACCACCCACGCGCTGGGTAAAGATATCGCCCGATTCGCAGAGAGGCCCTCCGACAACGACTTCTTGCAGAGGCCGGCCTTTCCCGCCAACGATTGCCATAGGATGGTAAGCTCCGTAGAGGATTGGCCGGGCCAGGTTGTTGAAGCCGGCATCGAGCAGATAGTAGAGCTGCCGCCCCATTTGTTTTACGGCGCGGATCTCTGCAATGAGGTAGCCACTCTCCGCCGTCAAGTAACGGCCCGGCTCGATTTCGAGCCGGACGGCATGGCCAAGGGCCCGCGATAAGCGATCACGAGTCGCGTTCCAGAGCGAAAAATATCTCGGGACATCAATCCATTCTTCCTCTTCACGGTATGGAATGGGTAAACCACCACCGGCGCTGATGGTCCGAATACTGGATCCAACGGCCAGCGCGGAGTTTTCCATCGCCTGGCACACCTGTCCGAGATGCTCAAAATCGGTTCCGGATCCAATATGCATATGCAAGCCATTGATGATCATGTCGTAGCGAGCCGCTCGATCGATGCATGCATCCACCTGTTCATGCCAGATGCCATGCTTGCTCTCCTCGCCACCCGTATTTGTCTTCTGGCTGTGGCCGTGGCCGAAACCGGGATTGATCCGGAGTGTGATCGGGTGGCCCGGAACCCGTGCTCCCAATTGATCGATCATGTCGGGCGAACCGCAATTGACCGCGATCGAATGTTCAACGACCAGATCCAGGGCCTCCCGGTCAAAGATATCCGCGGTGTAGAAAATCGCCGGCGGGAGCTGGCATTGGGCTTCCATGCCAGGCGATCGGTTCTGGTCGGGCTTCGTCCCGTCGATGGCTTGGGCGTGGTTCCCAGATCCGTCTGGAAACCCGGCTGCCAGGGCACGTCGGATTTCCCAGGCGCTGACGGTGTCGACCAGGCAGCCTTGTTCACGCATGAATTGTAAAATGGCCAGGTTGGAACAGGCTTTCTGGGCGTACCGGATGACATCGAATTGCCTCAGATCGGCGATCCGTGCAGCAATTTTCGCTGCATCGTAGACATACAGCGGCGTGCCATACTGCTGGGCCAATGCAGAGATTGGGATGGAAGCAATGGTGTCGAGGAATACGGGAAATTGCACGGGTGTTCCCTCATGATTCAAGGAATCACGGATCCTTTGCCGGGGACCATAACCATTCCTCCGGTGGATCCTTCCTTGTCGTTTATATTTGACTGGAGTGATTTGGTCGAGTATGCCGAAAAGGAAGGATGTGGCAGGGCCGCGCGGGAGCGGTTCCTGCGCGCCATGGATCCGTGGATTTGGGGGGTGACTGCTAGCACAGGCCCCCAAGATGCTGCGCCTCTCGTTTGTTGCCGTCCTGCTTGGTGCCTCTTTAGGATGCCAACTGATCCCGGACATCGCCCATCAACCGGCAGTGCATAATCCTTTTCCACAGCTTAGCCGGGTTGCTGTGGCTCCGTTCTTTAACCACAGCGATGACGAAACCGTTGATGGCCGCCAGTTTGCTCTGGCCTATTATGGGGAGCTCCAGGAGATTTCAGGCTTTGACGTTGTCCCGCTATCGGTTGTGGAGGAGGCCATGCTGGCGCACCGGATCGGTCTCAATGATCCGGAAAGTGCGCGTCAACTCGCCGAGATTCTCGATGTGGATGCCGTGGTGATCGGCGCTGTCACCGATTTTTCCCCCTATTATCCACCCCGTTGTGGGCTGCGCGTGGAATGGTACACGGCAAATCGGGGATTCCATGCGATTCCGCCCGGTTACGGCCTGCCCTGGGGAACGCCGGAAGAAGAATATATCCCGGCACCGTTGGTCTTCGAAGCGGAAATGGCACTTGCCCGAGAGCAATTGAAGACCCAAACACCGGTCTGCGATCAACGGATCTGTGGCCCAAAGATCGAGTCATTCAAGACGCGGGACCTGATCCACCCAGAACCGGCCGGTGACGGGCCGGCCGGTGACGGGCCGGCCGATGACGGGCCCGGTCATGGGGCCGAGCATGCGGATCCTGCGGAAGCAATCGAGGACCCATTTGCGACAGACGACGCGATCCAGCTCGCACAGGCAGTCCAGAAAGTGGACCTTGAATCCGGATCAGAATCCCAGGGTAAAGATCTGGAACCTGAGCAAAATCCAGCGGCGATGGTTCCATCCTTGGCCCAACTCCAGGATGACGATGCGATGCCTCTTGGATGGCCGGATAAACGCGGATTCATTCCGCCGGGACCGTGCCCAGTGCGTCCGCCCTGCTGCCCCCATCATGGTCCGGTTATGACACATACGCAAATCTATCATGGCAATGACGGCGAATTCACCGAGGCGCTTGCCAGCTACTATCATTTTCGTGATGACGCTCGTTTCGGAGGGTGGCAAGCCTATCTCCAGAGAAGCGATGACTTCATTCGTTTTTGCTGTCATCTTCACATCTCGGAGATGTTAACAGCACGCGGTGGAGGCGGAGAAACGCGGGTGGTGTGGCGTTGGTCAGAAAGCCGATAGAGATCGAAGGACCCGGTGTGCGATTTTCGATCGGTTCGGACTCACCCGCCCGTCGCAATTCGAGATCTGGTCTCCAATGCGAGATTGGAGGGCTGCTATCTCGGATGTGACATGGTCGAAGACCGGCCAGAACCGATCCCACTGATCCCCGATTGAGAACGGCCCAGGAGATCACTGCCGTGAGTGAGGATATCAATGTCTTGGCCCTCGTCAAAGGCCGCGAACGCTACATTTTTCTGTACGATGATGCGAACAGGGCGGAGACGCTTAGGACGCTCGGGCGGTTTGCATCCAACCCGTCGATCAGCTTCAGCTGGTATGATGCTGCCGTGCTGAGCCAGCGGATCCGCCAGGAAAGCCGTCGGGCAGACATGAATCGTCGTTTCGATCTGCCACTACCGTCGGACAATCAGGAATGGTGATCAGGATAGGGAAGGATCGTATCGAGCCGCGTGGGGAAGTGGTCACGGCTTGAACCATCAAAACAGAATATTCCGAATTTCCTTCCCAATGTGTTTTTCCCTGCCATGCGTAAGGCAATTGCCCGGTTCTTGAGGCATCTGTGTGTCGAGCGAGATGCATCGGCGTACACGCACAAGAGCTATCGGGAAGATCTAATCGCGCTGGCCGCCTATCTGGAAGACAAGGATGGTTGTTGTCCCGATCCAGCCTCGATCACCACGGTGGAGCTCCGTGGATACGTTGCTGCGTTAGCCGAGGCCGGTTATGCGAAGGCAACCATTGCCCGCCGACTTGCGTCACTACGGAGTTTTTTCCGGTTTGGTCAGCGGGAGGGCTGGTGCCGTACCAATCCAGCCATCGCGCTGCGTAATCCGCGTCGTGCACGGTCCCTACCCCATTTTTTATCCACGGAGGAGATTGGCAAACTGCTTGCTGCGCCACCTGCACATGATCCACTTGGTTCCCGTGACAGGGCGATCTTGGAAACACTCTATTCGGCCGGTTTGCGGGTGAGCGAATTGGTTGGTACGAATGATGGGGACCTTGATTTGGAGGAGGGGATTATCCGGGTGCGTGGCAAGGGCCGGCGGGAGCGGCTTGCGCCGATTGGCAGCTATGCGACAAAGGCCCTGCGGAGCTGGCTCGGGGTTCGAAAACTGGCTTCCGTCGAATCCACGGGCCGTGATGCGCCGGTTTTTGTGAATCGTTCCGGCCGCCGCCTGACGACCCGATCGGTGGCTCGAATGTTGGAAAAATACCTCCATGCAACCGGACTTGATTGCCGGACAACACCCCATACCCTGCGACACAGTTTTGCCACCCACCTTCTCGATCGGGGGGCCGATATCCGCAGCGTGCAGGAACTGCTTGGTCACAAGAGTCTTGTCACGACACAGATCTACACGCATGTCAGCACGGCCAGCCTGCGAGCAGCCTACGAAAAGGCGCATCCGCGGGCCAGATGATCGCGATGCCAACGGATCCTGGTCAATTCGGCAGTCGCTTGGCTGCCCTCCCTCTGAGAGGATCCACGCTCTGAATCGGATGGTTGGCAAAAGAGGCCCGATCATCGTCAATCGAAGAATCCCTATCAACGGATTCTCCGTCATCTACGGAGTTGCTTTGTGCGGATTTGTTGACCACCGGCAACCTATGACGTAGATATCTGACAACGACCAGGGTGTGGTTGACACCCGACGTGTATTAATTTGCGAATTTTTAGAACATATGCCACGATCAGACCATCGTTTTCGATGTTGTGCTGGTCGATAACGGCGGCGCAGCGCGCAGCCAGAACAATCCAATAGCACGTCCCACGGGAGAATCATGCTATGAGCCAAGGTGTGTTACTCTTGGTAGATGATGATCGCCATGTTCTCGAATCGATGGCTGAATGGCTTCGGGATCAGGGATACGAACTCGATGCGATCGATTCGTACCACGCTGCCATTGCCCAGATCAAGGCGAAAGCCTACGACCTGATATTGATCGATATCCGCTTATCCGATGGCGATGGCATGGAGTTGCTAAGTGTCTGTCGAGAAACATGCCCAGAGGCAGCGGTCATCATGATCACTGGCTATGGAACCGTTGACACAGCGGTCGATGCGATTCGCGAAGGGGCGTTTGATTTTCTTACGAAGCCACTGATCGACGACGAGTTGTTGCTGGCGATCGAGCGGGCACTCGCACAAAAGAATGTCCTGCGGGAAAACAATCACCTCCGCGCCCAACTCGATCTCCGATTCGGTATCGATAATATCATCGGCCATGATATGAAAATGCGCCAAATCTTTGATATGATCGAGAGTATTGCCGATACGAGGGCAACTGTGCTCATCACTGGTGAAAGCGGTACAGGGAAGTCCCTTGTGGCCCGGGCAATCCATCGCCGGAGCCATCGTTCGGACGGCCCATTTGTCGAAGTGGCCTGCGGTGCCCTGCCAGAAAACCTGCTCGAAAGTGAATTATTCGGGCATGTGGCCGGTGCTTTTACCGGGGCGACCGGTAATAAAATCGGCAAATTTAAACTCGCGGACTGTGGAACGATTTTCCTCGATGAAATTGGTACCGCCAGCCCGGCAATGCAGGTCAAGCTGCTTCGAGTGTTGCAGGAGTTGCAGTTTGAACCGGTGGGTGGCAATCAAACAGAAAATATCGATGTCCGCATCCTCCTGGCAACCAATGAAGACTTGTCGAAAGCCGTGGCGGATGGCCGTTTTCGACAGGATCTGTTTTACCGAATCAATGTCATCAACATCGGTTTACCACCTCTTCGGGAACGGCTTGCCGATATCCCACTCTTGGCTCAAAGCTTTCTTGAAAAAGTCGCCGAAGATTCCCATCGCCAGGTCGAAGGCCTAACAGACGAAGCCATTGCCGCGCTTCATCGCTACCGCTGGCCCGGGAATGTCCGTGAACTACAGAATGTTATCGAACGGGCTGTTCTTTTGGGCAAAGGACAGATCATAGGCCTCGATGATCTGCCACCTGAAATCGGTGGAGTAATCGGAGGTGTGGTCCATCACTCAAACAAGATGACACTCAAGCAGGCTCTTGAAGGACCTGAGCGGCAGATCATCCTGGATGTGCTCGAGTCGAATCAGTGGAATCGAAATGCGACAGCGGACGCCCTTGGAATCAATCGCACCACGCTCTACAAGAAGATGAAACGATTGGGATTGGAAGACTTGGAACATGCACTGCAGTAGTGCGGTCCACCAAAGCAGGACGGTGTATCCAATCAAGCTATCATTGTCTAGGATCATTCCTGCAGTAGAATATCATTCTGCCTTGCTCGGAGTCCGCCGACAGCCCAAAAGGGATGATTGATGTTTCCGCCATGAAGATACAAAATTTTCTCAAACATCATGGAATCCGAACCAATCCTTTTGCTGATGAGGATGCCCAGACGGATCCTGTATTTAAAGACTACTGCATTGATGAAACGCGCCATCCAGCATGGGACAAGGTCTACGGCAATCCCGCGGAACCGGCCACATCGATTGTGTTCGGCGAGAAAGGTTCCGGCAAAACGGCACTGCGGTTACAAATTGTTCGTAAACTTGCCGAATATAATCGGGCCCATGCCGGTGATCGCGTTTACATTATCGACTACGACGACTTCAATCGATTCCTCGACCGGTTTGCCAGCAAACTCAGCCCGCGGAAGCAGCAGAATCCGACCAAAGTCCTTGCCGAATGGAAACTGTGGGACCATATGGACGCGATCCTTTCGCTTGGCGTGACGAGTCTGATTGACAGGATTCTCGAGGTGAAGCTTCCGAGTGGGCCGGCCGGGAATCTTGTCGGCCAGGCCGAATGCAAACTGCTGGATAGTTACCAAGTTCGCGACCTTCTCATTCTGGCCGCATGTTATGATCAATCGAGCGAGGAAACATTTCAGTCGCGATGGCACCGCTTGCGGAGGAAACTTAAATTTCGGACCTGGAAGCGGCTGTGGGATCGCGCAGTCGGCTTGATTGTCATGATCGCCGTGGCGGCTGTCATTTGGAGGACGGGTCACTGGAATTGGTTGGGAACCTGGTGGCCGTATGCAATCGTGGCGGCGGGCTGGATTCCGTGGCTCGTCCGAGTCTGGAAATGGTTCTGGGCAGCCCGGGCAATTGTCAAAAATGTTCGAGTCGGTACCCATGAAATCAATTCGCTGCGGCGAGTACTCATGCATTTTTCAGCCAACCAGATCAATGGCCAATCGCTCCCAAATCAGCGCCGCACCGATGATCGCTACGAACTGCTGATGAAACTGCAAGGTGTGCTGAAAACGCTCGGTTATGGTGGGATCATCGTTCTGGTCGATCGGGTGGACGAGCCGCATCTGATCAATGGTAAAACCGAGCCGATGAAGGTCTTGGTTTGGTCATTATTGGATAATAAGTTTCTCAAGCATACTGGTTTGGGGATCAAGTTGTTGTTGCCGATCGAATTAGCGGATTTTCTCGAGAAAGAAGATCGTGATTTCTATCAGCGAGCGCGGCTTGACAAGCAAAATATGGTTCCATCGCTCGAATGGACCGGTGAAGCCCTTTATGACGTGGCAACCGCCCGGCTCCGGGCGTGTTCGGCCAACGGGAAAGAGATCGTCTTACGGCAGCTGTTTGATGAGTCCGTGTCGGATGAACGATTGGTCCATGCATTCCGGGATTTGCGCGTGCCGAGACACCTCTTCAAATTCATGTACCGCCTCCTCGTCGCGCATGGGAATGCTCACCGCGATGACGATCCTGTTTGGACAATCTCGGGCGAGACGTTTGAATCCGTCCTGGCTGTCTATCGTCGTGACCAAGATGCCATCGATCGGGGCCTGCGGGCGGGATAGGAAAGAGGCCAGCATGCGATTGGCGGCCCGATATCAGGCCAATTCACATCGATCCCCAAGCTTGGGAATGAAAGTGTTCCAGCCCCGCTCTTGCTGGAGCCTTTCAGCGAACGCCTTGGTGCTGTTGGGTTCACCATGCGTTACGAAGACTTGTTTGGGATCGGGCAGTGGCTCTAACCAGCGGAGGAGTTCACCGCGGTCTGCGTGCCCGGATAGGCCGGAGATCGAATCAATGGCAGCTAGAACGGGCACATCCTGGCCATGGATGCGAAGTGTTTCAGCACCGTCATGCAGATGGCGGCCGCGCGTGCCAGCCGCCATGAAGCCACCGAGGATGACCGTGGTCTTCTTGTCCGGTAACCGCCGCTTCAAATGGAAAAGAATCCGACCACCCGTCATCATGCCGCTCGATGAAAGAATAATTGCAGGTCCCTCGATGTGGTTCAGGGCCTTCGATTCCTCGACCGTTCGTGCCAGGTGAACTCGGGAACCGTCAAGAAGGCTATCGCAGTCGGTGAGATGGGCTTCACACAGATCATGGTCTTCGCAATGGGTGCGGTAAATCTTGGTCGCGTTGATCGACATGGGACTATCGAGATGAATGGGTAATTCCGGGATCCGGCCCTCGTTCATCAAGATCTGCAAGAGATAAATCAATTGCTGAGCACGTCCAACCGCAAAAGTTGCGATCAACATCACGCCACCCCGCTGAACAGCTCGGTGGATGACTTGGGCGAAGCTTTCCAGTAAATCCGTTTCGGGATGATCTCGATCACCATAGGTACTTTCACAGATCAAATAGTCGCATGTTGGCGGCGGTGCTGGATCGAAGTAGAGCGGGCCATCGTATCGGCCAACGTCGCCTGAGAAAAGAAGTTGGATCGGTTTCTTCTCATTGTGTATTGTGACCTGGACCATCGTCGATCCGAGGAGATGGCCGGCATCATGGAAACAGATTTCGAACGGCTCTGCCGGCGAAAACCAGGTTTGACGTGGAACCGTATCAAACAACCGTAATGTCTGCTCAACATCTTGGCTGGTATAGAGGGGGAGAGCCGGCTTGTGCTTTGAAAATCCTTTGCGATTGGCATAATCGGCGTCCCGTTCCTGATTTTTGGCCGAATCGAGGAGGATCAGTTCGGCAATCTCGCGACTGGCCGGCGTGCAATAGATGCGGCCTTCGAAGCCATTTCTCACCAGCCTTGGCAGGTAACCGATATGGTCGAGATGGGCATGGGTTAGCACGACGGCATCCAATGTCGCTACGTTGATTGGTAATGATTGCCAATTCATCTCTCGTAGCTTCTTAATGCCCTGAAAGAGTCCGCAGTCGACAAGGAGACGTGTTTGGTCGGATTCAAGAAGATACTTTGAACCTGTCACCGTTTCGGCGGCGCCATAGAATGTGATGTGGGGCATGATGTGTTGTGAACAGAAGATCAAATGAGAAACAGGTGGAATCCTCCCTCTCTATAGAATACCCACCCTTGGGCACTTGCCCAACACGACCTCATTCCCTTCGGGCACAAAAAAACCGGACTTCCCTTATGGGAAGCCCGGCATTCAATACAACGGGTACCGACACGGATCATCCTTTTGGATGGCGCCGGTAATCCAAATTACTCCCAACCTTACGCTTCGGCGGGTGCTGCGGGAGCTTCGGGGGCAGGTGCCTCAGGTGCCGCAGGTGCTTCAGCAGGCGCTTCAGCAGGCGCTTCCGCAGGGGTCGGTGCTTCGGCAGCCGGTTCAGCCGCTTCGGCAGGGGCCGTCGTGGCACATCCAGTATCGCATGGGGCCGCACATGTCGCCGGGCAGCAAGTCATTGGCTGGCAGCAACGGACGCGTTTTGGACGGCAGCGGCGATTTCGCTTCGGGCAGCAGGTCGCCGGGACACAAGTCGCCGGTTGGCAAGTGGCCGGAGCACATGTGGTTGGCGCACATGTGGTTGGCGCACATGTCTTCGGTGCACATGTCTTCGGTGCACACGTCACTGGTGCGCAGGTCTTCGGACGACAGCGGCGAACTTTGACCTTCACACAGCAGACCTTGGCTGGCTTGGCACAACAGGTGCGGCAGCCAAGGGCTTCGGCACGCTCGCTACCGAACATCGACAGCCCGGAAACGGCTACCAGAAGCGCGATCCCTTTCAACATCACACGATTCATATTTTACTCCTCCAGTAAAAAAGGGGATGCTTGCATGAGCAAGCGTTACCGTCCATTTTCTTGATTATCCGCCAAAACGGGCGACGGTCGGCCGCGTCTGGCGAGTTATTTGTTATTGGGATGGATCCACTGCTTCTATGATATGGGATTTGACCGGTTCGCCAAGGTAAAATCTAGCGATAACACGGAATAGGCATACTGGGCGAATCAGGCCGATACCTTAGCAGGGCAGACCTGAGTGTCAAGTAGCTAAAGGCAGCAAATCCTTTTCAAGGTGGGGTGATATAGGCGGGATGGGCAATTATTGCCGCCATTAAAGATACCCTAGGATACGCATCTGTCCAGGGGGTGGGTGGAAATGAAAGAAGAATTCGTACCCGGTCAGATTCTGGGAAACGGGGTGGATCCTGCCCGATCCCTTTTCATGGACGTGGCTATCAAGGGCGTATGGATCTAGGCAATATTGATGTAATCGCAAGCCAAATAAGAACTTGCGCAATTCTCATGGGGTCCGGTAGCCCAGGAACTGCTGCGATCTCATTGCCTGGGTGTGGCCTGGAATGGATCCTCAGGCCGTTTTGCCTGGCGGGCTTCTATGGCTTCAGCCTCTGCATTGGCCATTTCTTGGCGTCGAATAAGTTCATCCGGCTGCTCGAAGTTGATCACAATGGGTGGTTGGCTGTATCCCATTTCGGCGATCATTCCGGATATCCGCCAGACAGATCCGGTTTTCTTGACTGTCCAGGTGATGTTTTCCGGCCGGGGTTGGCCATTTTCATCTGAATCAGTCCAGACACTACTAACATGGGCCAGACCTGGCTCTACCATACGCGCTTTACCGACCTGGAATTCGGCCGTATCACTTCCCGGCGGTGCAAAATGGAGATTGCATTCTTCTGTTTTCTGAATTGCTAGCGGTGTTAACATGCCACGAGCAATATCACGATCGCCTCGCCGCACGGCACCTAGAAAGGCGATCACCGCGCCCTGAGGAGACTCCTGGGATGAAGAAACGTCAGGTGTCGCCGTTTGTTGCTGGCTCGAGATAGATGCCGTTGGCGCATGGCCAGTCCCATCACCACAACCTGGCACAATCAACAGGAAACCGATGATTCCGATGCAATGACATGCTATGCGTTCCATCGCAAAAGCTCCCTTCCATGGAAATAGGATCGTAAATAGGCCCCTGTTTTGTACTCGAAATGGAACGCAGCGGTCAAGGTGAATCCGACTGCTGAAAACCTCCAGGTTGGTGCTCTCACGGAGCAAACTGCTGGCACCAATAGACCGAACCATCGGGGGCCCGATAGGCACATACGCCAATTCGACGGTAACGGCGACTTAATATATTGGCCCGGTGGCCCGGAGAACTCATCCAAGAATGCATCACCTCGGGCACGCTCCGCTGTCCCAAAGCGATGTTTTCGCCAACCGGATCCGAAGAATGTTGAAATGAACGGGTGTTGGTCATCCAAGCGGTATGCCGTTCTGCGGTCAGGACAAGATGCCTATCAACGGCCAGTGGAAAAATTCCGTGTTGGGCACGGACGGTATTTGTTTGTTGAATCAATTTCTGTTGAATCAAATGCAACTGAGGTTCGGCTTGAACCATCTCAACGACTGGTTGCTTTGGTCGCTCGGCCACTGGTGTGGGGGGAGCGATGAGTGTTGATAAAATCAGCGGGGGCAAGGTGCCTAGCATCGATGTCTCCTTGATTCATGGAAGCGATTTTTGTGCGATCAGATTCGGTAGGATCGCTACGGGAGGGAAATGGGTAAAATGCGATGACTTTACCGGCGGGATCCATTGAACTTAGCAGAACTGGCTCGGATGACAAGGGGCTAGGATCCGTGGTTGCCACGGTGGTATGATGACGGGCCGGCTATCAGAAACGATGGTTGGAAGCCCGTTCTTGGAGGCCGCACCGCGTTAGCGTTCTAGCGTCTAACATGCCCGCACGGTGCGGGCGAGTTAGTATGTCATTTCAAGAGTATTTTTAGTACTTTAGGTACTTTAGGCCCTTTAGGTACCTTTTGCTTGCGACTCTGCCGTCTTAGGAGACACAGATTATGTCGATGTACATTGGAGAAGCCCTGGCGGGCGATGGAAACGAGATTGCCCATATTGATTTACTCCTGGGCGACAAGGATGGCCCCGTTGGCACGGCATTCGCCAATGCCCTGGCCCGGCAGACGGCGGGGCACACCAATCTATTGGCCGTACTCACACCCAATTTGGCGGTCAAGCCGTCGACGGTCATGGTCACGAAAGTGACAATAGAAGGCATGCGTCAGGCGGTCCAGATGTTTGGACCCGCCCAGGCAGCGGTTGCAAAGGCGATAGCCGATTCGGTTGCCGACGGAGTGATCACCAAGAAACAGGCAGAGGCACTTGTCTGTGTTTGTGGCGTTTTTATCCATCCGGAAGCGTCTGATAACAAGAAGATTTATGACTACAACTACAAAGCGACGAAAGACGCCGTTCGGAATGCAATGGAAGGCCAACCGACTGTCACAGAGATGCTAGCACGCAAGGATGAAGTAGCCCATCCTTTCCGTGGCTTTTAAATGAACTCTGCCCTGTCCATTCTTTGAACCCCGGGATTTTTCCCATGTCCAAGCCACGGATCCTTATCCAATTGGATACAGATTGCCAACCGAGTGTTTTTGATGCTGTGGTGGCCGTGGATTCCGGTGTGGATCACCTGTTTCGGCATGGCGGCGTCACTCCCGACGCGGTTCGAGAGCTAATCTACGGTGCGATGTTCACCCGGGGGCCGGAGAATCTGCGGAATACGGCAGTTTTTATTGGGGGCTCGAATGCTGTTGGAAGTGAGGCACTGCTGGCAGAAGTCACCGGGTGTTTTTTCGGACCCGTACGCGTATCGGTGATGCTCGATCCCAACGGTGCGAACACGACGGCTGCCGCGGCGGTCCATGCGGCATCGCGGCACGAATCGCTTGCCGGAGCCGAGGCGGTTGTCCTCGCCGCAACCGGACCGGTGGGGCGCCGTGTTGTCCGTTTATTGGCCCGCGAGGGCGCCCGTGTTCGAGCCGTTTCACGGAGCTATGCGCGTGCCCAGACCGTTTGTAATGCCGTGCGAGCAATTCTGCCCGATTCCGATCTAACGCCGGTCGAGCAGAGTAGCAGCGAAGATCTGCCCGCGATACTCGATCATGCAGTCATCCTCATCGCTGCTGGGACTTCGGGTGTCCAACTCGTGCCTGAAACGGTTCGACGTGGCGCGATGTCGCTCCGAGTTGTTATCGATCTCAACGCAGTCCCACCCGCCGGTATTGAGGGAGTCGCAGTGCACGACACAGCCGAGGTACGCGCCGGGTGTATCTGCTATGGAGCCATTGGTGTGGGGGATCAGAAAATGAAAATCCATCAAGCTGCCCTGCACCGCCTCTTCGAAACCAATGACCTTGTGCTCGATGCGGAAGAAATCTATGCCATTGCCAAAGAGATCGGCTAATTGAAATATTCCACGCAGTTCGCCGCAAGCTGCAGACCAGATGGCACGTGATAAGACCGCGTTGGAGTCTATGGATCACATCGGTGCCCGAGGTAATTCCCGAGGATAGGGCGGATCTTCGTGAGGTGGAATTGGATCATGATATTCATCGAACCGCATTTGGCGTTCCTCATCCGTGGCGTAGTAACGTAACCACGTTTCTTGATCGCCTTCACAATCAGAGCAATCCCAATGCAAATAACTGCCAGCCCGGTTTAGCTTTTTCTCGTGCGTTGGCAAAATGTCCCGGAAAATGAGGCAGTACAATTCACGGTCGGAAAGATGATCTGTGAAATCGAGAACAATCCGCTTTTCAAAGAGGCGGTAGACGGTATCCCATAGAATTTCGCGAAGTTCTTCCGCGCTGAGCGTTTCTGGCGAAGGTAAGATGAGCTCCGGTTCAAACCACTGGCTGATGGGAACCATGGGAGCACGTTCCCAGGCGAGCATCGATTCGAGAAAGTCATTTTCAACACGAACTGGGAGACGTTCGTTATCGATCCACGCGACGGAATCGTCCAGGAGCGGCTCGAGTTCATCACGAAGCCGGGCATTTCGAAGCAGTTCGTCGACTTCGTTGAGCGGTGATTTATCGGGAACGATCATGAGTGAACGAATCAACAATTGCCCAGAGGCAAAACAATATGGGATGCCAAAAGCCCATCGGTCCGACGGTACGTCATCGAAGCAGCCGGTCACCCGATGCACATATCTGGGACCACCCCGCGTATGGTCTCTTTGGTGTTCGGGTGTTCGACGGAACGCTCTCCAACCTTGACTGTACCAACAACTGGCAAAGCATCAATGACCCTGGGATGGATTATGGAAGATTCTTGCAAGGTAGTTGCGGTTACCACCCTCAAGACCGTCACGGACCAATGCTCCAGTCTGCGCATTCGTTAGAGTCGAAACCGGGGGCGGTCTGAAGGTTGCAGAAAGGAGGCGGGAAGTGGCGGGATGGGCACCGGTTCCAGGGCGGCAGAGAGTGTGGACCTTTAGGGGGATCCGAAATACCGAAGAGATCAACGATATCGAACTTTGGCATTATTTCGTCTTCAATCCCATCGCCCGCATCAGCAATTGAATATCGAGCCACGTCATCGCTTTGGCGGATGGATTCCGGAGCAAATAAGCCGGATGATATGTGCATACAACCCTGCTTCTACCCCAACTGTGCAATCTTCCGCGAAGCCGGCCAATCGACTCGGTTGTATCCAATAGGTTTTGTGCGGCGATGGCGCCAAGACAGCATATAAAATCCGGCTGGATCAGTTCCAGTTGCCGCAGAAGAAAGGGGCGACAGTTGGCAACCTCGTCAGGCAACGGATTCCGATTGCCGGGAGGACGGCATTTGAGAATGTTGAGAATATAGACATCCGAGCGTTTTAACTTCATCCCGTTCTGGATGATGTCGGTGAGTAATTTTCCAGCTCGGCCTACAAATGGTTCACCCAGCCGATCTTCATCCGCGCCAGGTGCCTCCCCAAGAAAACAAAGTCGTGCCGTTGGATTGCCAGAACCGACGACAACCTGAGTTCGCGTCCGGGCTAGTTCTTCGCAAGCCGTACAAGCTGCGACCTCCATCTTGAGGGCATCAAGCGTTGGTGCGGTGGAGACTTTTTCCGTGGCCAATCGTAGTGAATTATCATCGAACAGAAAACCAGATGACTTCTTTTTGGGGAGTTGCTGAATTCCAGAAAGCTCGGCGCTTTCGAGCCGCTGTAGGATCATTCGGCGGATTGTTTCGGTGGGAGAAGGCATGGGAAGATGGGATATCGAGGGCGGTGGATTACCAGTCTGGTATCATGAAGTGTACGCAGAAAGATGCCGGTGAAAAGAGGGGCCCACCTATCAGCCATGGGATTTGTGGATTACGATGGAGAGTAAGGGGACTCCAACAAAACCATATTGAGAGTACACGTCGGTAATCATCCCATTTCCCTCCCGGATATTTTTCCATGGCTGTGCCTCAAGTTGTCATCGTCGGTCGGCCGAATGTCGGTAAAAGCAGCCTATTCAATTGGCTGGCGAATGCCCGTTTGGCAATTGTCGATGACCATCCGGGGATTACCCGCGATCGCATCACACATCTTATGGATGTCGGCGATAGATACTTCGAATTGGTCGACACGGGCGGGATCGGTATCCACGATGCCGATAACCTGACAGAACATATCGAGCAGCAGATCGAGATTGCCATCGATTCAGCGGACGTCATTCTTTTTGTCGTGGATGTCCGGGACGGGATCCTTCCCCTCGATCAAGAGGTCGCCGATCGGCTCCGATATGTCGATGTGCCAATCCTCTGCGTGGCCAACAAGACCGACGACGAGCGGCTCAATTCCCAAGCGGATGAATTCTATAAGCTTGGGAGGGGGAAACTCGTTCGTGTCAGCACGAAGCAAAACCGGGGCAAGTCGGAACTGATGAATTTAATCATCGATCGACTGCCTCCATCCCTGGGTACCGAAATGGCCGTTGGCGAGGAAGAACCGACCATGCGAATCGCCATTGTCGGCCGCCGCAACGTCGGAAAAAGTACGTTTGTCAATACACTAGCCAAAGCCGAACGAATGATCGTCAGCGAAATACCTGGCACGACACGCGATAGTGTCGATGTTCATTTTGAGTTGGATGGAAAAGCCTTCATTGCAATCGACACACCAGGTCTCCGGCCTGCAAAAAGCCGTAAAACGGATATCGACTTTTACAGTACCCACCGTGCCCAGAGGAGTATCCGTCGCGCCGATGTGGTCTTTCTCTTTTTTGACTGCGCGCAGCGAATCAGCAAAGTCGACAAGCAGCTCGGTGATTATATTGCCAAACAGTACAAACCATGCATTCTCGTTGTCAATAAATGGGATCTTTTGAGTGATACGATGCCAACCGAGAAATGGGTGCGCTACTTAAACGATACATTTCATGCAATGCATTTCGCCCCAATCGCGTTCATCACGGGAATGACGGGGAAAAACGTCAAGGCATTACTGAACCACGGCCAGATGTTGTACCGACAATCACGCGGACGGACCGCGACGGGGCCACTGAACAGGTTGCTCGCCGATGCAATTCACCGGAACCTGCCCGCCCTCTACCAGAACCGGCGCCCCAAGGTCTATTACGCGACTCAGGTAGGTATTCAACCTCCCACAATCGTCCTGTTCTGTAATGAACCACTCGCCTTCACCAAACCGTACAAGCGGTACTTGCTGGGTGTCGTTCGCGAGGGACTTGATTTCAATGAAGTCCCGATCAAACTCTACCTTCGGAAGCGAACCAAACGCGACTCGCGGGATGAAATCGACGCGGAACTCGACCGGATGGAACGAGGGCACACCTGATTTTCATACCGCAACCAAATCCGGATTTCGGCCAGGAGTCAAAATCACTGGCGGCGGCACCAGGCGCCCGCCGCCGCGAAAATGCCAAGCAAGCCGACGAGTAGAATGCTGGATGGTTCGGGGATGCCGGCCACATGGGCACCACTGCCGGTGGTCCCAAAGTTGGCTTTCCAGATGTCAAGATCGCTGCGATCAACCTGGTGGTCGCCATTGGCATCGCCGTCCGCTGGCGTGGCGCCGGTCAGCAGGCCGAAACCCTTTTGCCAGGCGAGGAAATCGGCTCCATCGATGTCGCCGTCTCCGTCAAAATCGGCGGACTCTACGATATCGACAAACGGTACGTCGCGTGCGGCAACCCAGCGGAAAACGCCTGCCGTATCATTGTCCATTTCTTGATAACCAATGCCTACCGGCCCAATGGTGTAAAATGTTCCTGTGTCCTGGTAGGTGATCTGTGGCTCGGGCTTCGGCTGGCCAGGGAGCCAAGCCGTCACAGTGAACA
>JAFGFZ010000102.1 GCA_016930815.1 Pirellulales bacterium
ATGTTTGGCACCTTGAGCCCGCAATCCGGGACCGGGCCCTTTCGCATGTTTGGCACCTTGAGCCCGCAATCCGGGACCGGGCCCTTTTCCTTGTGGGGCGCCAGGGCCCCACATCATGGTTCCAGGCCCTTTCCCTTGTTTGGCACCTTGAATCCGCATCCCGGTTCCAGGTCCTTTGCCACGCTGTGCGCCGGGGGCTCGGAAATGTTGGGGTGGGGCATGACTTAGCCGGTTCGCAATCCGATCAATCCTGGCATGAGCCAGCCGGACTTCCCGTTGATCCAGCGTGCCATCGTGATTGATGTCGATAAAACTGACCAACCGCATCACCCCATGTTTCTTTTGGGGCGATGGTGGATTCCATTTTCCAGGCGTCCAATTGGGTCGTGGACCCATGAATGCAGGCCCGTGCCAGGCTCCTGCGGGGCCCCTGGATTGCGGACCCTTCCATTGCCAAGCCATTGGATTGGTGCCTGCCTGCTTCCCTCGCGCTCCGGCCCCGCTGCGTTCCATTCGAGCCTGGACTGCCTCGCGTGCTTTCGTACGTTCTGCCTCATCCAAGGTGCCATCTCCATCGGCATCAAATTTTTCGATCATTTTCTGCCGGAATTCGGGCCCACGATTCGGCCAGGGGCCACGTCCCGGAGGATTTTCCTGAGCGGTCGCGGTCATGGTCCACATGGCGACCAAGACTGCGGAACAGTGAATGAATGCCAATCGTTTCATTGTGAGATGCCTCCTAAACCATAAGTCATGGTTGTTTGATGGATTCAACCATTTCCTCTTCAACGTCCGAACATATCCAACCCACTAACCAATCCAACACCAGACCTCCGATGAGGTTTCGCGGCCCAAGAATAAAAGTTTTGTTACGGGAGGTTTATTTTGGTCCAAACCAGACCTCTTGACAGATCAATCTCAGATAGATTCCAGTGCTGGCGGACGCATCCCAACCCCCTTCCCTTGCATGTATTTCGCGACGTCTGAATTCTGGCATTTGTCAATCCCGCTCTACCTTGCGTCCGTCTTGGCGATTGGGATCTTGACCCAATGGATTGCCTGGCGGATTCGTGTTCCGGCAATTGTTTTATTACTCGTGGCCGGTTTTGCGCTTGGCAGGATCGCATCACCGGAACAATATATTGGCACACAACTTCTTTTCCCCCTCGTTTCGCTGGCAGTCGCCGTCATTTTATTCGAGGGGGGATTGAGTCTCCGATTTCGAGAAGTCCGCAACACGGGCCGGATTGTCCTCGGACTCGTGACCATTGGCCTTCTGATAACGGCAATTGGGACATTCATCGCCGCCCGATGGTTTCTTGGTTTTTCGACGCCTATGGCCGCGTTATGCGGTGCGCTATTAACCGTGAGTGGACCTACGGTCATTATCCCTTTATTGCGCCATGTTCGCCCCCATCGTCGTATTGGCGCGATTGTCAAATGGGAAGGGATTGTCAACGATCCGATTGGTGCTGTCTTGGCAGCATTGGTTTTTAAAGCCATTGCTGGCCAACCAGATGACAGCCTGGCCGGCAACTCCTTGGGAGCCATCGCATGGACAGTCTCGATTGGCGGGATCCTGGGCATGGTGACCGCGTGGGCCATCATCGCTCTCTTCCGGAGATACCTGATTCCCGACTACCTGCAGAATCCGGTCGTCCTTGCCATGGTCCTTTTTGTCTATGCCCTATCGAATCATTGGCAGCACGAATCTGGGCTTGTTACGGTAACCGTTCTAGGCATCGTTCTGGCCAACCAGCGTCGTGTCTCGATGAGGCACATTATTGAGTTCAAGGAAAACCTGCGTGTGCTATTGATTTCAATCCTGTTCATCGTTCTTGCCGCGCGGGTTCAAGTCAGTCGCGACTTGCTGGCCTCCCTTGGTTGGACCTGGAGTGGCGCCTGGCGCGGGGCTGCATTTCTTGCTGCCTTGATTTTTGTCATCCGGCCAGCCGCTGTCGCTGTTGGGTCTCTCGTTGGGACCATCGATTGGCGAGAGAAGATCTTCCTTGCGTGGATTCATCCACGCGGTATTGTTGCCGCCGCGGTGGCATCCCTGTTCGCACTCGAACTCACCAGGTTGGGCAAGCTCGGGCTGGTGGAGCCGGGCCTGGTATCCGAAGCCGAGCAACTCGTGTTGGTCACCTTCCTTGTCATTGTAGTGACTGTAACACTTTATGGATTAACCCTTGGCCCACTGGCCACGTGGCTTGGAATATCCAGTCCAGATCCTCAGGGCATTTTATTTGCCGGGGCATCACGGCCGGTGCGTGAAATTGCCCATGCCCTGCATGAAGAGGGATTTGCCACGTTGCTGGTTGACACGAACGCAGCGAATATCGCGGACGCTCGGATGGCCGGCTTACCGACCTGCCACGCCCATATCGGCAGCGAATATGCCCATGAAACCATCGATCTTGGAGACCTGGGGCGACTCCTCGCCATGACCCCAAATGACCAGATCAATGCCCTGGCCGTCATGGAGTTCATGGAACATTTTGGGCGGGCTGGAGTGTACCAGCTAGCACTGCCTGAAACAACGCACGAGCGGAAGGAGTCGCTACCCACCCACCGTCGTGGGCGGATCCTCTTCCGCCCGGATGCCAGCTTCGACCGGCTTGCTAGCCTCTTCGACCATGGTGGACGGATCAAGCGGACGATGCTGACGGACAGTTTTAATTTTGAGCATTTTCTTGCCCGATACGGCCCCTCCACAATCGTCCTCTTTATTATTGATAAAACCAATCGATTGATAGTGTTCACCGAAGATATGGCCCAACCGGGGCCAGGTCAAAAGATCATTGCCCTAGTGGAACACGATGTTGATCTACCCAAAAGTGGGGCTTGAGTTTCCGCGGAAAGCTCTTAAGATAACGGCCTTATTCCGGGCGATCCAGAAATCTTTCAAAAACCATTGGGGGCAAAGCCAGAGGTATCAAGCATGGCCCAGAACATCGATAAGTTTATGGTGCAGGTAAAAGAGAAAAATCCTGGGGAACTTCTTTTCCATCAAGCGGTGCGAGAAGTTCTCGAATCCCTGGGGCCCGTCCTGGATGCCTATCCAGAATACACCGAAGCCTGTATCCTCGAGCGGATTGTCGAACCGGAGCGGGTGATCATCTTCCGTGTCCCGTGGGTGGACGATCATGGAGCTGTCCAGATCAATCGGGGATTCCGGATCGAGATGAATAGCGCCATCGGCCCCTACAAGGGCGGCCTGCGATTCCATCCAACGGTCAATCTGGGCCTCCTCAAATTCCTGGCTTTCGAGCAGGTATTCAAGAATGGACTCACTTCGCTACCGATCGGTGGCGCGAAAGGTGGATCGGATTTCGATCCGAAGGGGAAGAGCGATCTGGAAGTCATGCGGTTCTGCCAGTCGTTCATGACCGAGCTCTTCCGCCACATTGGAGACAGGACCGATATTCCGGCTGGCGACATTGGCGTGGGTGCCCGCGAAATCGGGTACCTGTTTGGCCAGTACAAGAGAATTGCGAACGAGTTTTCTGGTGTTCTGACCGGCAAGGGAGTGCATTGGGGAGGCAGCCTGATCCGGCCGGAATCTACCGGTTATGGCGCGGTCTATTTCGCTGAGGAAATGCTGAAAACGCGTGGTGAAAGTATTCGCGGGAAGACCTGCCTCGTATCCGGTTCTGGCAACGTTGCTCAATATACCGTGGAGAAGATCAATCAGCTCGGTGGTCGTGCGGTCACCCTATCCGACGGGGATGGATTCATTTACGATCGGGATGGAATTGATCCGGACAAATTGGAATGGGCAATGCAGCTCAAAAATGTCCGGCGCGGCCGCATTCGGGAATATGCTGAGCATTTTAAATGCGAATATTCTCAAGGAAAACGGCCCTGGGCTGTCACGGGAGCCCAGTGCGCCTTTCCAAGTGCGACGGAGAATGAAATCAGCTTCGAGGATGCAAAACGCCTGACCGCGAATGGAGTGTACGTTGTATCCGAAGGCGCCAACATGCCAACGGTACCGGAAGGTGTCCGGCATTTTATCACCAAGAAAGTTCTCTATGGCCCTGGTAAGGCCGCGAATGGGGGCGGTGTCGCCATCAGTGGTCTTGAGATGGCACAAAACGCGGCCCATACCAGCTGGAGCCGTGATGAAGTCGACCGCCAATTATTGAATATCATGGTCAATACGCATCGGAATTGTCAGGAGACCGCCGAAAAATTTGGCACTCCTGGAAACTATGTGAACGGTGCCAATATCGCGGCTTTCCTGAAGATAGCACGGGCAATGTTAGACCAGGGGATCGTTTAAGGGGCAATGACGCTTCGTGCATTGGATGGCTTCGAATCGACAACTTCTTGGCGAAGGTTTCAAAATAAAGCCAACATTGGTCGTCTCACGGATTCTAAGGTTCATTCAGCACGAGTTTTTCTTCCATGTTCGCGATTTGGCGATGGAGTTGGCATGCCACATCTTGTGGCGTTGGCCCCGTGGCAAAACATGTCGCGATTGGATATCCGCGCGTTATCTCTGTATTGGGGTGAGGGATATCAGCAACCTTCGGATCCAGGGGGTCATTGTTTGACCCGAGTGCCCACGAAGTAAAGGATCGTGGCACTCGGATATCTTGGCGGGCAAAGAGGATTGCCTTGCCATGGCACGGTGATGCCGGTTGGGATTCCGGGGGGGCTGCAGTCCATAATGTGTGCCCTTGGCAGGCCGCAACATGCATTGCCAGAAGACGCATTCTGCGATCGGAAACCGGTTGAATATCCCGCGCAGTTTGAGATTCCAACGCCAACTTCTTGCAATCGATCAACCGTTCCACAATCTCAACGGATGCTGTGTACCTGGGATTGACTTCGATGATCCATACCTTGCCGTCAGCCGTATCGCGGTTTTCGATGTCGGAAAGATGCATCGTGTTAACATCTTCATTGGCCCCGGATTCCTGCAAGGAATGTTGTGAAACGAATCTCCGATGCCCACTATCGATTCTGTTTCCAGCAAGGACGAAGTCGACACCAAAGAGTCCCACAAGGTTGAACTCGTGGCTCAGGACATCACCTAGGGCACGAAGGGTATCCATCGCTGGTTTTCCAATCGGCCACGGCCCAATCGAGCCAGCATATTGAAATGGGCGGGCGGCAGTCCACGAAGTGCCAACAAGCTGGCGGGTGACGCCGAGGAGTTGGGATCGGCCCATCGCCGCAACAAAGACCGCGGATCCTGGCGTGCCCTCAATGCGCTTTTGATAAAACACTTGGCCTGCCTGCAATGGCTGGTTGCTCCATCGTCTTTCGTAGATGCCACCCTCGAATGGATAAACTCCTAAACCACTACTACCACGATGGGTCTTTACAAGCCACGTCCCGTCTTGGGGCAGGCCATGTGATGTCTGCCGGATCTCTGGGAAGAAGAAACCATGTTCGCGTAGAACACGGGCCAGCAATGCCACGGATCGAACAGGACGAAGTACCATGCCGGGATTCCCGAGCAGGGGCAAGTCATGCGCCATCCGATCAATCAATTCCGGATGGTTTTCCAATCCGCCTGTATAGAGCCAGGCATCGGCATGGACCTTGGCGAGCCAGATCGCAAGATCTCGAGGATAGGCTTTGACTTGTTCGGCGCAACACAGCGCACAGAGATCCGCATCCCCGAAGAGATCAGCGGCCACAGGCATCCAACCCGCTCGTCGAGCGGACATCGCGGCAGCCCGAACACTCGCGCCAACCAATGCCAAAGTTTTCATCAATCGATGCGCCCATGTTCTATCTATCGATTGCAGATGGTAGGTCCGACCTGGCGCCCTATTGCCATCCCATCCAACCATAAAATCAGGGCCTGGCCAAGTCCCCCCAGAGGTAGCGACCAATGGCGATTGTGTGAACATAACATCTTATTTGGCAATGACATACAGAAATATTGAGCATGGAATCCGAGACATAAAATTCGCCTCGTTTCGCCAAATCCCGTATTTGCCATGTTTTTTCAAAGCAAATGGTTGAGTCATTTTGACTCACTAATTACAATGCAAATAGGTATTTTCGATGCCAATTGGCGGGACAGCCGTGGCCGTCAATGGCTCGATTGTGAGAACCGTACATCAACCCATCACCCATCATGCCAATGAAACTGGGTAGCTTCTCAGGCTGGTGCATTCTGGACCACCCCAAGAAGGTCTACCTATTGACAACGGATATGATTCGAACGCTCGGCGGCGGTCATCTTGACATATCGCCCAGCGGGACATCCAAATGAGTAGTCCAAGCTTCGCTCCTTCGATCGATTCACTTCTGGCCACGCGGCCTGAGGATCCGGACAGCTGGGTTCTGGGCAATCATCCATCCATCCGTCGCATTGCCGATCACGTTCAGCGGGCGGCTGAGGTTCAATGCACGGTTCTTATTTCAGGCGAAACGGGCACTGGCAAAGAGATATGGGCTCGGTTGTTGCATCGATTGGGTCCACGCCGAGAGAAGCCATTTGTTCCGGTGAACTGTGCGGCCCTGACACCGACGCTTGCCGAAAGCCAACTTTTTGGTCACGAGAAGGGTGCATTTACCGGCGCTGCGGGGCGGAGTCTTGGCGTGTTTCGTGCAGCCGAGGGCGGTATTGTTTTCCTGGACGAAGTCGGCGAAATGCCGTTGGAACTGCAACCCAAGTTACTTCGTGTACTGCAACAACAGGAAGTCACACCCGTTGGCGCCGCCCATCCCATCCGGATTGACGCGCAGGTCGTCGCGGCAACGAACCGGGACTTGGAAATCGAAGTCAATCAAGGCCGGTTCCGCGAGGATCTGTTTTACCGGCTCAACATGGTCGAATTGGACGTGCCGGCACTCCGCGATCGAGTTGAGGACATTCCGCTTTTCATGGACTATTTCTCGAAACGTTTCGCAGCCAAGTATGGGCGTGATGTCTGGCACCCTGATCCGGAGATGCTCTGCCAATTTTGTGAATATCCATGGCCCGGCAACATCCGCCAGCTCGGACATGTGATTGAACAGGCCTATGTTTTGGATTGCGCGCCAACATTACCCCATCGTTCGGGAAACGAAAATAGAGAAGCAACCTTGCCATTCACCGACCTTGCCAAGCTGCGTACCGCAGCAGTCCGCCAGGCAATGCGGGCAACCCGAGGGCATAAGGGCCGTGCCGCCAAGCTGCTCGGCGTGCACCCCAACACAATGACGCGGCTCCTCTCGCAACTGGTTGGCGAAGACAAGTAGACCCCTGTTGGCTCTTCATCTTGGGATCCAGCCGAGTGGGTATGATGCGCGGACTCCTACGTACTGCAAGTCCATGGCTCAGTTCGCTGGTGGTGCATGCCACGCTGCTGGTGGCACTCAGTCTGCTTCTGATAGGCGTGAATCAATCCAGGCTGGGAATTCAACTTGATGCGATATGGAGTAATACCATCGCGGAAGGAGACGATTGTTCCGCGGCAGCCATCATGTTACCGGATGTTGATCTGGACTATCGGACGGTGCCAGTGGAAATGGATCTATCGTATCTGCCAGAACCATTCAGGTTGTCCGTGGTCTGTGAGGCAATCGCGGCCGAGGAGACTTTCACAAGTAGCAGCCGTGCAAGGATCCTTCCCGTTGGAACACTCCGAGGATCGGGAAGAACGGTCGAGTTCTACGGCACGGTCGTGCAAGCCGAGCAGATCGTTTTCGTGCTCGATATTTCCGGAAGCATGGGTGAGCAGCAACGTCTTCCTGGGAAGGCTACCCGGTTCCAGCAGGCCGCTGCTGAACTGGTCACCGCGATCGACCGCCTCTACAACAACCAACGGTTTTTTGTCGTGCTTTTTAACGATCTGGCCTGGCCGATGTTCAATCAGGACGTCCACGAAGTGGCCCTGATCCCTTCCACCAATGAGAACAAGAATCAACTCGCCAAGTGGCTTGAAAGTATCCAACCCCACGGATGGACCGATCCACGGGCGAGTTTGCACCTTGCTTTATCACTTGATCCCGATGCAATATTTCTACTCTCGGATGGCGAATTCAAAAACAGCTCGAACCGCCCCATTGGTGCCAGCACGTTGAATCTGCTTCGCAAGATCAACAAGGACAAGATACCCATCCATACGATCGCGTTTCAAGACACGCGCAATCGAAGAACTTTACAGGCGGTCGCTCAAGAATCAGGGGGGGTGTATCGTTTCGTTAAGTAGAACCTTCGTGCCACTTCTTCCGTGAATTCAGGATCGGGCTGGGGTGGTGGCGTGATCAACTGATGTGGTGAAGTGGGGACCCCGGAGCGAACCACTTGGTGCCGAAATCGATTGACCGGCGGCATATTCAGACACTCCTGGGTCGACCCGGAAGGTTGAGATATCGGCCGGTGCCAATCCCAGGGTACCGGTCCACGTTTCATAGGGCCGGCCCTTCCGCTCGTCACCTTGGAAAAACGCCAGATAAGTCAGTGTGTCACTGGCGATGAACTCGTGCTCGGCCGGGGCAAGTTGCGTTTGCTCATGCACGCGTCGCCATGTCCCACTGTTAAAATAAATCTGGTTCAAAGCGTACCCTTCGGTATAGCTTGCATCGAGAGGTACCGTTTCCGGACGATGCGTGTGCCCGTAGATGATGTGCCGAGCGCGGCGGTTGCGGAATTCCTGTTCGGTCAGTGCATGCGGTGCGTAGGATGCGTCTGGCATCCCCCGCATCCGGCAGATCCATTTCGTGATCGCACTTGCCCAGCCGACCGACAACGCGCGGCTGAATTTCAATGCCCGCTGGAGGCCGTCGACAAGATCATTCGGCCGCCAGGTGTCGCGAGTCCGGACAAATGCCAGTTCGAGAAACTCATCCGCCAGCATGTCCCAGACCTTCTTGACCGCCTTGCGCATCGAGGGCTGGGGGCAAGTCCGCGCAAGAAGACCATCAATCCAAACGGGAATGAGAAGTAATGGCCGAATATTATCTATTTCTCGGAGGCCCCAGCATGTACTTGGCGGGAGATCATCGGCCATCTCTAGCTCAATCTGGCGTCCGAATCGGTTCAGCAATTCAATAACGATGGCATCTCCGAGACTGCTTCCGTCCCGGTCGCCTTCGTAGTTGAATGGATCGTAGAGATCGCCATGTCGAGCAAAGACGGCATGACGCCGGAGCGATGTGTGGAGTATTTCGCTCTCAAATGGTTCGTGTGGGAAGGGAGAGGAAGGTGTCGTTACCAGGCCCATCTGCCCCGCGATCTTTTGACGCAACCGATCGTAGGGTTCGCCCGGCAGGTGGAAGAACCAATCGTGATTCCCGACCATGTAATGAATCCGCACTGGAACCGGAATATTTTCCGTCATGGCGGCGGGACGGGCAAACCGATTTGCCGGCGGGATCCGAATGGAACCTTCGGCCAAAGCCCGAAGGACCGAGATTCCAATCTCGTTCTGTTTCAAAATGTCATTCGTGATCGCCGCGATTTTATCGACTACCTCCATCGAGTGGGGAGTGTCCCAGGGGCGGGCACGACCTTCAAGCCAGCGGGTGGAACGAATGACATCGAGGACGTCACCCAATAAGAGTAAATCGATCTGCTCCAGCGGCCGATAGTTCCCATCCACGCGATACGATGCAGCCATCGCCAAATCGGCTATCCGTTCAGCCAACAGATGGAACGCGCCGGGTGATATCGTCGCCCCACTCGTTCCGTCGGTCATGTGGAGATCGCTGATGACAATTAACATCGGTCCGCTTCATCAAGGATTTTCCTGGTACCCCGTCCTCGTCCAGAATCGACTTTCTTTGGACCGGAACATGAGGATAATTTGGATAACACGGATATTTCGGGTAAATTAGAGGCTGGTGATTGATCCTTGCTGGTATGGCTGATCTATTCCCCTGAATTCTTCGTTCCCATCATGTGTGGCCGCTTTGCTCTAACGACACCCCAACAGGAGCTGGCTCGATATTTTGCCATCCATTCCGATCCCATGGATCCGATGCCCCTTTTCCGCCCTCGATACAACATCGCACCGACGCAAGATGTCGCCACGATCCGAATATCTAGAGAACGCGGCTGGCGCGAATTGGCGGCCATGCACTGGGGACTGATTCCGTCCTGGTCGGAAGATCCAACTTCGGGCAATCGAATGATCAATGCCCGGAGCGAGACAATCGCCACGAAGCCGTCTTTCCGAGTCGCTCTGAAATGCCGGCGATGCATCATTCCGGCAAGCGGTTTTTATGAATGGAAGAAACAAGGCAAGACAAAACAGCCATATTATATCGAACGAGTTGACAAGGCACCGCTCGCTTTCGCTGGCCTGTGGGAACATTGGAAATCAACAGCCCGTTCCAATGATCGAGAGATTGAATCATGCACAATCATTACAACCGAGGCCAATGTCATGATGCGGGAACTCCACGATCGAATGCCGGTCATTCTCGCTCCTGGCGACTTCGATGTTTGGCTGGACCCGTCGATTCAAGATGTTCAATCCATCCAGCATCTTTTGACATGCCTACCCGATGATGCACTCACGGCGTATGCTGTCAGTATGCACGTCAACAATCCCAAACACGATGATGCGGCATGTCTGGAAGGGCAGCGGGAATTGTTCTGAACCGAACACTCTGAGAACGTGTTTAGAAATTGCCTGAAATGATCATTGGACTCCCTGTTGTGGCCGGTCTTCTGACCAAGCTACAAACTGGTTACAGCGACGTTGAGGTCGAGAAATTGATACCGATTCCAGGGCCACCTTGCGGGACGACGCCATAGATGCCGCGTGTGAAAACCTGTTCGATGAACTCGTTGGCAATACGAATCGGCGTTTTTGGCACGACGATGATATCGGAATCGTTGAGCCAGATTTCATCGGCTGGGCAGGGACGTCGGCCATAGAGGGCCCCTTGGATATCGAGCATTGTCGCCATCAGACGCCAGTCGTCGCCACGGCGGAAGACAACAACCTGCCGCATATTTGCATTCAAGCCGTTCCAGCCTCCGGCTTGGGCGATTGCCATCATCACGGTCGTTGGGGCATCGAGTGGAATACGGCCCGGCATTCCGACTTCACCAAGTACGTAGACATAACGGGGCGCCCGCTGAGCCAAGACGGCTGTCACTTCAACACCATCAACAATCGTATCGTAACGTTCATTGATTTCCCGCTCCAGTTCGTCCAACGTCAAGCCGTGGGCAAGGACACTCCCGATCGCGGGCAGTTGGACCGTGCCCTCCGGCGTCACGCGGGTCTGAAGACGTTGCCCGCCTTGGCCGTAGCGGGCATCCACGGTCGCGAGGAGATCAGTCAACTTCGTGTTGACACGAATAGGCGTCACGGAAATCGCGGGGATCTTGTAGTATTTTTTATATACCTCTTCGAGCAGTTCAGTCATTTCGGGAATAGTGCGCCGAGCCGCACGGACCGCGCCTAGCAGATAAAGTGTGATCGTGCCATCCGGTTGCACAACCACTTCGGCCTGGTTCAGCTTATCATCTGTAAAGGATTGAATTTGTATGGTGTCGCCCGTCTGCAATTCGTACGGTTTCATGACCTCTTCGCGGGTTTGCCGGTAGATAAAATCGACCAGATCGTCGACTCGAATACGGTATTCGGGTACGTGCGGTGTCCGGGCGTGGCCAACGTACTCGCCTTGGGCATAAGCCTGCCAATTGATTGGTTGGCATGCCCCCCAACCCAACTCGCCACATCCACCATGAGTGCAGTCAACGCCCCATACCGCACCCAGGGAAGGCGGTGCGAAGCACTGGCATTGGCAAAGTTGGACATCATCCGGGATGACATAGTCCAGCGTATCCGGGGATGTGGATTGTTCGGCATGCGCAATTTCACTAAGTGGCAATCGTTCTAATGTTCGCTTGCTGAACATCAGGGCATAGCAACAGGCTAGGACAACGATCAGTATCCCAAGTGAAATCAGGGCTCTTCGATTGATATCACGCATTACATCGATCCATGTCAGCTCTTTGTTCTAGCGTTGCCATACGGGATGAATCCACTGGGTATTCGGTGGAGCCACTGGCGGGATCGGAGCCGAGTACTGGGGTTTTTCTGATACCCGTGCCACACGGACGTTGGAATGGCCCGGTACCCTACCCTTGGCGAGTACCTCCGAATCGACCCAGATCACGCCGTTCTGGTTGGCCAATGCTGCCGTGCCCTGCTGCATCGCCAGATATTCGGCCCTCCGACTCGATTCCGCTGCTTGTGCGTGGAGGCCCTGCTGCTTCTGGACAATGGCCAGATTGTGATAGCCCACGGTGGTGGGGGCCAGATGAACGGCTCGCTGTAACATCGAGGCGGCCTTCATCCACCGGCCCTGGCGGGCAAGTAATACACCTGCTTCGTTGGCGGCCAGATGATTGCCAGGGTGGGCCAGGAGTGCCGCGCGGTGCAGAACGATCGCCCGTTCTGTATTCGCCATCGCATCCGTCATTTCCTTGGTGCTCAGGTAGTCCTGAATCCTGGCCAAACCGTAGAGTGCCATCGAGCCGGCCGGTTCGCCGGCCACGGCCGCGCCCAATTGCTCGGCAGCGTAATCCAAATAGGCTTCGATGGCCGCTGGCGGTGAGATGTTTCTGGTTTCCTGCCCTTGAAGGATGGGTGTGCGGTGCGCCGAGACAATCGAAGGAAGATCCATCTCGTACTCAAGTGAATTCCGCAATCGAAAATCGTCCGCCTCATCAATCGCTCGAATCCCTGCCGTCAATTTATGGCTCGATTCCCGGCCTCCGACTGACGCGTCCCGCGCTTGGGCAAGCATCCGAAGCGCGTGGAGAAACTCACGACGCGCCGAATAACATAGGCCTTGATTGGCCTGCGAAAAGGCCTGCTGGACTATCCGCTCTACTGCGGATCGGTGCACTTGCAATGTGTCGGGTGATGTGACAAGGGGTGGAATGTCTTCCTTCGGAGCAGAAACCTGTTCATGATCTGCCTTTGAATCCTTATCAGCAGTCAAAAGAGGGGCCGGACCGGATTCCAGTGGTTCCGGATTCAATGGATCGGGAGTATTCGGTTCCGTTGGCAGCGGAACCACTTCAGTATCCTCGGACACACTCGACAGATCGTCTTCATCCGTCCCATGTTCTGGAATCTCCCAATCGAAGCATGGTATATCGGATTCGTCGGCCTGCACGGGCGGGATGGAAATGGGAGGTAGACGCTGAATTTCAATCAATTCATCGACGGGAGGTAGCCGATGAATCGTGGTTTGGTAGTCGCTGATCGAAGACGCCGAATCTGAAGTAAACATGGCCGCTGGCCGGACCCGTGTCGTGGCCCCAGTCCCGGACGTCTGGAGCTTCGACGAGATCTCTGCGTCGTCTGACGGGGAAGCCTGTTGGCCCGTGGCAGGAGCACGTAGCGACCAAGCGATCAGGGAATCCGCTGGGAGCTGGAGATCAGGCCCGGACAACGGCATGGCATCACGCGTGGCCATCGAGTCCCCGTCATACCAGGTACAAACGGCCAGCAGAACCAGTCCAATACAACCAAGCGATCCAATGAGGACGATCACTGATTTGCACTGGGATGCAAAATAGAGAATCAATTCGTTCATTCCGCGTCCATGCACGTACGATCAGCTTCAGTGAAGGCGCAGCACATCTGTGTTTTTCGTTTCGTCTGGTCGTCAGCCCGATAACCAGCAAATCCGGGACTGCCCGAACGACCTGATCCGCACCAGCCCGTACAGCCGTCACAGTCAGTCATATTTCCCGTCGTGAATTTTACCCAGTTTGCGCCAGATGCAATCTCTTGATAAACGAATAAGTCGCATGCTTTCGATTCTTTGAGCCTATCCCAATACCGTCTAAAAAAGACGTTCCTGTCGCGGTTTCTGCAGTGCGTGGGCATTAAAACCGGCATCCCGCAGATGTTCCACAAACTCATATGGGCCGTGCGTGCAATAGATTTCGCGTGCCCCGACCTGGCCAACCGTATCGAACAATTCATTGAAGTCAGCGTGGTCGGATAGCGGGATCGCATGATCGACTCCCAATCGGTATTTCGTGCGCGCATCCATCGCCCAGCCTGTCACGGTAAATGTCGTTGTTGGCCCCAAGCCGGCCACACGAAATCCTTTCGACTGCATTGGCGATGTGACCACGGCATGCCCTTGCAATGGACGGCCTTCATATCGGGCATAGTTCCCAAGCAGTACACCACAGGTCTCGTAGATTTGGCTAATTGCGAAGATCTCCGGATGCTGTAAGACGGGAATCCCGTGATCCGTCAGGATGCGCGTTACTTCCTGGGATTTGCCGAGTGCATAAAGGTGCAAGACGGGAGTGCGGCCATCGTCGAGTGCCTGGAGCACGAGGCTAACAAGTTGGCCAATCGTTTCTTCTCGAGGGGGCATGCGGTATCTAGGAATCCCAAACGTCGATTCCATAATCAGAATATCGGCCTGGGGCAATTCGCACCGCTCGGCCGTGGCCGATTCGCCCAGCTTGAAATCACCGGTGTACAAGAGGCGCTGATTGCCATTGTCGACCAATAACATGGCCGATCCCAAGCAGTGCCCGGATGGATATGCGACGAGTTGCAAATCGCCAAATTCGATGGGCACTCGATATGGCATTTTAAACACCGGCCTGCGACCGAGCCGATGCTGATAAAACCGCGCCGTGGCCGGCGTGCAGAAGGCCAATGCGTGCCTCGCAATATGGTCGGCATGCGCATGCGACACAAACGCCCGCGGCTGCCGCCGCCGGACATCGATCGCCAACCGTGGCCGGGTCAGAAAGAGGCCGTCGTCATCGTAAAACATCGCATCCATCCCAATCGGGAACTCCGTGGCTCGGTGGACCCATGAAAACTATCGAACCAAGCACTGAATCGAAATGAAGGGAAGTGAATGGTACAAAAGACGGCCGAACAGGATGAACTAAAAACCACCGCCATGTTGGTTCTCTATGCTGCCGCATTGAGGCCATCCTCCAGCACCGATTCTTCGGAATATCCGGCCTTCTCCGGCTCGCTAACCCAACCTATGCTTATTGAGCCGGGTGCCGTAGCCAGTCAATTACAAACGGATCCACTGGTGGCAACCGCCCCCCGCATCGATCGATGGTATCTGCCGTGCTGGGGAGCGATTCGGTGGCCTCCATTAATCATTTTAACCAATAAATGACTCTCCTAGAAATCCTCATCCTCGCGTTCGTCCAGGGCCTGACCGAGTTCCTCCCGGTCAGTTCGTCGGGCCATTTGGTGATCGCCAACAGCCTGCTCGAATGGTTCGGCCGCGCGGCTGCCAAGGATCTGATTGAAGTCAGCATTGCACTGCATCTTGGTACGCTTGTCGCCATCCTTGGTTATTACTGGCGCGAGTTCGTCCAGCTCTTTGGATCGCGCCGGCACATGATTCCACAGCTGGTTGTCGGGACGATCCCAGCAGTATTTGTGGGGCTCTTGATCAAACAAGCCTACCCAGCGGCACTCCAGAATCCGCTCCTTGCCGGGCTCATGTTCCCTGGAACGGCCCTGCTCCTGATCCTGGCCATGCGATGCCATGCGGGGGAAGACAATTGCCTCGACCTGAGCTTGTGGGCCGCATTGTTGATTGGGCTCTTCCAGGCCTTTGCATTGCTGCCAGGAATTTCGCGGAGTGGTGCGACAATCGCCGCGGGGATCTTTGTCGGGCAGAATCGCAAGAGCGCGGCGACTTTTGCCTTCTTGCTGGCAATCCCGATCATCGCCGGCGCCGGCGCCCTCGAAACGGTGGAAGCTTTCCGGTCCGGAACGACCGGCACCCCCATTGCCCTTTTGGCCGCTGGATTCGCCGTTTCATTCCTGACCGGCTATGCAGCACTCTCAATTCTGATCCATATCATCGCGCACGGGAAGTTGGCCTCATTCGCCTGGTACTTGATCCCACTCGGTATCGCCGTCATTGTCTGGCAGCTGGTGGCGTGATAGGGAGTGAATACACTGAGAATTTCTCCCAGTGCGGTCCGAGCTCACAATTTAACGGAAGAAGCCCGGCATTTCTAAAATGCCGGGCTTCTTATCTTCCGCAATTTTTCTATTCCTTCCGTTCCTCCTTTTTCTCGATAGGGCGACTTTCGCCGCTGCTTCTACCAGATTTGCCATGCCCCTCACCACTGCCAGGACCATAGGCACCACCCATGATGCCACCACCGCTTTGGCCACCCATCATCCCTTCACCCATCGCGCCGCCTGCACCCATCTGACCACCACCGCGGCCACCCAATCCGCCTGGTTCACCAAATCCAGGTCCACCATAACCACCATAACCGGTGCCCATCGCGCGACCTTGTCCATATCCCTCCATTCCGCCGCCACCGTAACCGGTCCCCCGGTGCTCTCCATCCTGGTTGGCCCGCTCTTTGAGCCTTAACAATATCCGTGTCGCCTTTTGGACTTCTTCATTCGATTTCGCATCACTAATGGCCTTCTTCAAATAGGCGCTCGCCGCTTCATGCGAACCAGTAATCTTAAAGAGCGCATCCGCCACAACATCCGCTAGCTGGGGTACCTGCCTTCCACCATATCCTCCCGAAATCCCACCTTCCATTCCTGGACTCCCATAGGG
>JAFGFZ010000103.1 GCA_016930815.1 Pirellulales bacterium
AGATGGCAATTCGCGAAAGTGCCGCGGTCCCCCTGCTGGCGGTGGCGACACCTTTGCGGATTCGCCGGCTTTCTGCACACTTCGCCCAAAATCGGCCCGGAATCGAGGGAAGAGTGCAGTTTGGCGACCGGCCGATCTCGCACCGGGCGATGCAACCTACTGCAGGTAGAAAATAGCGAAACTCGCATCTCTGGATACCTCAGTCACTTTGGCGAGCCACGATGACCAGCCAGAGCGGCCCTACGCACGTTGACGGATCTGGCGCAGGCGGGGGGCGGGGGCTCCAGAGCAGGAATCGGTACTCCACTTGCGCGCATAGGGCCAAACCGCCGGCAACATTTCACGGAAGCTGCAAAATGTCGTCTTCGACTGGCCAATAGTCACTAGTGCGCTGTCAAAATTAGGAATTGGGGTGGCCGTATTCGTCCGAATTCGGAATATCCATGGTCTGGCGGCCATGGCTACCCCAAGATTGAATTTTGACAGAGCACTAGTTTCTCACGTTCAGCTGTGTAGCAAGACCCGAATTTGGCGGGTCAGAGAAGGATTAGATCGGAGTAAAAGGTCGGCTATAATCGACGTCATGGCCGACGTCACACAAATCTTGTCTCAAATCGAGCAGGGCGATCCCTCGGCTACCGAGCACCTTCTGCCACTGGTCTACAACGAGTTGCGGAAACTGGCCGCTTGGAAGATGGCCCAGGAAAAACCGGGCCAAACGCTGCAGACGACTGCCTTGGTGCATGAGGCGTATCTCCGCTTGGTCGGAACTGAAAAGATACAACACTGGGACAGCCGCAGGCATTTCTTTTCCGCCGCCGCCGAATCAATGCGCAGAATTCTGATAGAAAATGCCCGGCGCAAGAAACGTCTCAAACGCGGTGGAAAATTGGAGAAAGTGAAACTCTCCGATGTTGCTATGGTTACGCCGGCGCATCTCGATGAGTTAATCGACCTTGACGAGGCACTGAAGAAATTCACGCTCCAAGAACCCGAGAAGGCTGAAGTAGTAAAACTCCGTTTTTTCATCGGGCTGACCCATGAAGAAATTAGCCAGATCCTCAACATATCCGTGCCTACCGTAAAACGCCATTGGCGCTATGCCCGCGCCTGGATGCACAAACAAATGCGGCCAAAGGAGTAGCCAGAGACATAGGAGCTGATATTTTCCACTTTCTTCCAAAAAACATGATCCTCGATAAGAGCTATTGGCGCATAACAGAGTAGAACATGTCTTGGGCAGTCGATCGTGAGTACCTGTCTTGGGGAGTCGATCATGGGTACTGACAAACCAGGAAAAGACCAGATTTTCAATACCGCAGCCGAAATTGAGGATCCGGCAGAGCGTGCCGTCTACTTGGACGAAGCCTGCCGTAACGATGCTTTGCTGCGGGCGGAAATCGAAGAATTATTACGCCACGATCAGGAAAACGCCAGCTTTCTGGAATCCCCTCCGTTTTGGGTTTCTCCGACCGTCAACCAATCCATTGCCGAAGGCCCCGGATCCGTCATTGGCCCGTATAAACTGCTGCAGCAGATCGGCGAGGGGGGATTTGGCGTCGTCTACATGGCCGAACAGAGCGAACCGGTCGAGCGGCGGATTGCCCTGAAGATTATCAAGCCGGGTATGGATAGCCGGCAAGTGATTGCCCGGTTCGAGGCCGAGCGGCAGGCGTTGGCGATGATGGACCATCCTAACATTGCCAAAGTGTATGACGCGGGCACGACAGAGAGTAGCCGACCTTATTTTGTGATGGAGTTGGTCAAGGGAATCCCCATTACCCAATATTGTGACGAACACAGGCTTTCACCACGCCAACGGCTGGAGCTATTCGTCCCAGTCTGCCAGGCAGTACAGCATGCTCATCAAAAGGGAATCATCCACCGCGACATCAAACCATCGAATATCATGGTGGCCGAATACGACGATCGGGCGGTGCCGAAAATAATCGACTTCGGCGTCGCCAAGGCGACCGAGCAGCGACTCACGGCAAAAACGATGTTCACGCAGCTTGGCCAGGTCATGGGCACGGTCGACTATATGAGCCCCGAGCAAGCCAAGTTGAACCAACTCGACATCGACACCCGCAGTGATATCTACTCGCTGGGCGTGGTTCTCTATGAGCTACTTACCGGCGAAACGCCGTTCGACCGGAGACGGCTCCGCTCCGCAGCTTTCGACGAGCTGCTGCGTATTATCCGCGAGGAAGAACCACCACGGCCAAGTACGCGGTTGAGCACTAGCCAATCTCTGCCTGCGATCGCTGCCAAACGGCAAATCGAACCGAAGAAACTGGGCCCGCTGGTCCGCGGTGAACTCGACTGGATTGTTATGAAGGCGCTGGAAAAAGATCGTACGCGCCGCTACGAGACGGCCAACGGATTGGCGGCCGATATCCGACGGTATCTAGCGGATGAACCCGTGATCGCATGCCCTCCTTCGGCTGCCTACCGGCTGCGGAAACTGGTTCGAAAAAACCGGAAAGCGGTCACTTTGAGCATGGTATTCAGCTTGATGCTAGCAGTATGCATTGCAGTAGTCGGTGTCAGTATAGGCTGGGCCGCGCGCGATAAGGCGGCCAGGCAGGCACTCCTGGAACAACAGATAATCCAAGCCCTGGAGGACGTGCAGGAATCGTACACGCAACATCGTATGGCGCAAGCGCAGGCGGAGGTAAAACACGCCCTAGGACTAATGGCTGTCGCAGGCGGGGGGAATGAAGAGATCAGCGAACGGGTAAAACAGTGGCACACGGATCTTGAGACGGCGATTCAGCTGGAAAAAATTCGTCTGGAGAAAGAGGACGTTCGGGATGAAAATTTTGACACCCGAATGGCTGACCGCGCTTATCATGGGGCGTTTGTTAACTTCGGGCTCGATGTGGAAATTCCCAGTTCCGTAGCAACCGTGGAGCGGATCGCGCAATCGAATATCAAGGACCGGCTCGTGGCCGCCCTGGACGATTGGGTGACGGTCAAGTGGCTGGGTAAACTTGAGAATGTGGACACCATCATTGAAGTCGCAAGACAAGCGGACCCCGATCCGTGGCGGAATCGGCTCCGTTCCGCGTTGCAACATGAAAACTGGGATGATCTAAAAGACCTCATCCAGAACAAGGATCTGCTGGAACAGCCACCGGCGACCATTTTACTCTTGGCAATACTACTGAAGACTAGTAACCATTGGGATGCGGCCGTCGACGTTCTCAAATCGGCCCAACGGCAGCATCCAGGTGATTTTTGGATCAATTACTATTTGGGGCGCTACCTCTCACAAAAGCATCCCGAAGACGCACTCGGTTTCTGCCGCGCGGCGCTTGCGGTACGGCCGGACGAGAGCGGTGCCTACTCCTGCGTCGCCCGGGCATTGCATTGGATGGATCCCGAACTCGGATGGCAGCCATATTCCCACATCGACGCCATAACAGGCTGGCAAGAATACCGGTCAGAAGCCATCTACCAACTTCGGGTAGCGCTGCGTCTGAATCCCGATCACCACTGGGCTCATGCCAATCTAGCCGCCAAACTCATCCTTGATGGCAAGGGAGCCGAAGCGGAATCCCATATTCGCGCGGCCATCCAACTCTGTCCGAGCCAATCACACTTTTATCGTACTTTGCGGGCTGCCTTGTTGCTCCAGAACCGGCCCAAAGACGCCGCTTCCATGCCGTTCGACCTACTCGGCACGGCAATCGAAGCGAACCCTTCGAATATGGACCTACGCATGGTCCGAGCCGAGCTCTATACACTCTACGCACGCCCAGGTGACTGGCAGAAGGCCGCCGCCGATTACAACGCGGTGGCCAAGAATCTGCCTGATTCTGCATATCATGCATATTGTTATTCTGCAGTCTTGCTTCTGGCTGACGATTCCGACAGTTATCGGAACTGTTGCATGGATATGTTCGATCGGTTCCACACCAGCCAAGATAAAGACAAGCCATTTTGGCTGGTCCGAGCATGTGTGCTGGGAGGCAATCCAGGTGTTGAACCAGACCGTATAGTTCGTATTGCAGAGGAAATCGCCACTGCCCAACCCCCGATACCTTGGGGCTTGCACGTCCTGGGGATGGCATATTTCCGCGCCGGGAAACTCGATGAGGCAAACCGTCTGCTGAAAGAGGGACCGTCAAATCACTGGAACGCTCAAGTTTTAGGTTGGCTGTCCTTGGCGCTGGTCGAACACCACCAAGGCAACGCGGCCGAGGCCGCGCGATGGCTTAATAAGGCAGTTGCGTGGATGGAGCAAGAAACGTGGCGCCACACGACTCCCCGTGGTTACGGCTACTTCCCGATCAGCACGGCCGATCAGATTGCCTACTGGGCACTGCGGCGAGAAGCAGAATCACTGATAAACCCTGAAGAGATGTGACGCCATGGGGAACGGAAGCATTCGTTTAGCGATCTGCATTTCGTGGATCGACCGAAGCCGATTTAAGTTGACCCAAGTGAGCCTCGCTTCATGCAACTCACTTAGTCCGGTCACTCGTAACGTTTGTCAAAAACAAGGAGAAACCAATCATGAACAACAGGATAACCAGATTGGCAGCATCCGCACTGCTCACGTTCTTGATGGTAGGCGGCAGTATGGCCACCGCACAAGAAGAGGAAAAGATAACGCCAATCAAGGGGTTCCCGGACGCGTCTCTTACGATCTTTCCACCGACAGTTTTCTGGGCCGGACTTGAGGAGAGAGACGAAGGAGAACGGGCATGGGCTGCTGCCTAT
>JAFGFZ010000522.1 GCA_016930815.1 Pirellulales bacterium
ACGGAGACAGCGGAGAATGAACGCTCTGTTTGCTCGGTCTGGTTTGTTGACTCGCACTGTTGTGCCAATGATCGATTGGGAGGAATCCGTCCAACGATTCATTTCCGCCAGGAGATTACCAAGCGTGAACTTCTCCATGCGTTTTGAGAATTCTCCTTTCAGGTATCTCCGTTGCCTGTTCAAAATGGACAGCTACCTTTGAACGTGTGCGACTGATACCAGAACCGACCGCCACCGTATCAGCCTATCGGATCGAGGCGGAACAGGAAAATCGATCTATCATGGTCATCGATCTTGGAGCTGGTACACTCGACGTCGTGGTCGCATTCCTTTTCCTGGATGACAACGGCCTACTGCAAACTTTTCTGAAAACGCAGTTCAAATAGACATCTCATGGATGGAGAAGGAAGAGAGCAGTTGTGCGAGGATTGACAGTGCCGCGGAGGATTATCTGATCTGCGTTGCGGACCAGATCCACTCTATTTTTGGGGAGCAGGCCGGTTATGGTCCAGTCCCTCGGAATTGGGATCTGGACTAGATCGCCGGCAATCGTACCGTAACCGGCATTGTACAGAGTCACAATGATTTGATCGTGGGAGGCGAAACGGTTGGCAAAGAGGTTTGGTTGCAGTGTCGGAATCATCGGATCACAGTGCCGTGAACGGAAGACATCCGCGTGGTCCTTGAAAATCCGATACGCTTGCTGGGCGAGTTTCTTTGTCTCCGATGTGTACCACGATTCGGCCCGTCCTTTTATCCAGATACCCAGCCCGTGGAACAGGCACCGGTGGAGATCGTCGGGTTCGACGGGAATCGGCCGAATACCGCTACTGATCATTTCAAACGACGCCAGTTGCGGGAATGCGAACCGGTATAACGGCAGGTCGGCGGCATGCCGGCAAGGCGGAGCGGTATCCGACATGCCATAGTCGAACGCGGCATCGACCAGGTCCATCATGCAATCGGGTGGTGTGTATTCGATGTAGATTGCAACATTGGGTGTTTTTTGATCCAGTGCATGACGAATGGCCTGAAGCATGGCCCGCTCTTCGCGAATCGCGTGGGATGGGACCGGGTGCCCGTGATCCGGCGACCAGCACGTGCGATTCGGTCCGAGTAATCCATATTGATCCACATAAACGGCATCCGCTCCAGTCGCCGCGGCAACCTTGGCAATCATGCCAGACAGAGCGTTCCGCCACGCTGCGACACCTGGGCAGGTATAGAATTCCATGCCACCCGCCCACCAGAGGGGCTGACCATCCTTGTCGATCATTTGCCAATTTGGTAGTGCTTTTTTCGCGATATTGGAGCGCCGATCCAAGAGGTATCCCTCGAAGTACAGACCAACCCGGAGCCCATCGGCATGCGACTGTTCGACCATTCTGCAGAGTTCGTCCAGCCCGCCCAAATCGTTGGAGAGATAATCACCCACTCGCCCATTCGCCAGGCTGTAGGCCCAGCCGGAGATATCGATCATGTCGATCCCACCAAATGCCTGGTTGGATTCGGCAGCGAGGCGCCGCGGCGTGTAGCGCCGAGGCAATGGATCGAAAAGGTATCCAGTTCCACCAAGCGGATAATCGCGCCGGCAGGTAAATATGTCCTGGATTCGTTTCCCGGAATCGGATGGCGTGCGGTCAGCAACAGGGCCGCGATAGGCATTAAAAAGATCGTGCCAATCTCCAAGGTGAGCCATCAACACAACCGGAGGCAGGATCAAACTTTGCCCTGGTGGTACGACGAGATCATGGAATTGGATTGCGAGGTCGGTTCCAGCATCCGATTGAGCGAACTTGAATGTTTTGGGAAACACATCCCAGCTATCTAGATACACGCCCAGCCCACCCCCAGCTTGTTTGGCAAATAGATCGAAAAGCGGAAGTGGCCAATGGGTTCCATGTTCTCTCTGAATCGAGATTGGCATGTGGCTCAATACCCCATTGACGGTCCCCAATAAGTACCAACGGTCATCGGGAATATCAAAGATGCGGCATCCTTGAATCTCCGGACAGCGAAGGGAAGCCATCCATGGCTGGCTGGATCGGTTATGAAGTATTGGAGTGAGCCGGATGGAACCGGTGTCCGTGACGTCCATGCCAAGGGTTAGTTCATGTTCTGGATCGGCTAGGGACCAGCAGCATTCCATGAGGATCCCGCCGGTTCCAGTCTTCTTTTGACTTGATTTGAGTTGCATCGGCTCGGCCTGTCCGTTGTCTCCAAGAACAGAAATGAGAGCCAATGAGGAGCCAGAAGAGAGAACTTCCCGAGCGAATGGCACCAGTTGGAGATTTTCCAACCTCGGTCCGGATTGCATCTGGGCCGTGCATCGCAGCCAGGCGTTTTCCAAGGTGATGTGGTCACCCGTGCGATGGACGCGGGTTGGCGATATGACGGGAGCTGGTATCCGGCGAACTGGTGGAACGACGGCCGATGGGCGAATGTTTGGAAATGCCGGAGATGTTGAGGTATTCACACTAGCCCCGAGAAGAAAGATTTGCCCGTATTGCATTCGGTCGACCAGCGTGATGTGGCGAAGGGTTTTATCACAATCGAGCGGCACGAT
>JAFGFZ010000104.1 GCA_016930815.1 Pirellulales bacterium
CCGGCAGCGGGTGTTTCTCTTTCTGAAAAGCAATTTCTCGCCCGCGAACTGGCTGCCCGGGGCGCGGATATCCGTGATCTCAACACGGTCCGAAAACGGCTCAGCCGTATCAAGGGCGGTGGACTGGCCAGGGCATGTCAAGCCGGCCGGTTGATCACATTGATGATCTCCGATGTATTGGGGGATCCACTGGACGTTATTGCTTCCGGGCCGACCGTCCAAGATGCGGGAACCTCGACCGATGCCTTGGATGTCCTGACGCGTTTTCAATTGGCTGAAGATTCCCGCATTGCAGGCGCTGTTCGCTTCTTGCGTGCCCACTCAGTGTCCGAATCCCTTATCTCCGCCCCTGTATGTCAAGTAACGAATATCATCATCGGCAACAATGCAACGGCCGTGGATGCGGCCGGGCAAGAGGCGGTTCGACGAGGCTATCATCCGGCCTGCATAGCTGCAAATGAACCAGAAGGTCCAGTGGAAGCCGTAGCCGCGCACCTAGCATATGTCGCTCGACAAATGCGGGCTCAATCCGGTCCCGATTGCCTGATATCCGGAGGTGAACCGACCGTCACGCTGGCCCCGGAATCCGAGCGCGGTCTCGGTGGACGGAACCAACAACTTGCCCTGGCCGCACTGATTGAACTCGCCGGTTTGCCAGGCGTTCTGCTTCTGTCTGCTGGAACGGATGGCGAAGATGGTCCAACCGACGCGGCAGGAGCCGTGATAGATGATGGGCTTGCCCATTCCGCGAATCAGTTGGGCCTGGAGCCCAAGGGCTATCTCGCCCGCAACGACGCCTACCATTTCTTTGAGCCCCTGGGGGGTCTGATCAAAACCGGGCCAACGCATACAAACGTCTGCGATGTCCGCGTTGTCTTGATCGCGAAATCGTGAAATCGAGTTGTCACCAGGTCACCATGGCACCAAACCATGGCCTGTGGACAATTGACATTTCCCGCCCCATCGTCGCATTGTGAATGACGGTCCGGTTGGCATGCGCGGTTGTATCGATCATTCCGCCAGGGAAACTCTCTGGCTTGGCTCCAATATCTCAAAATGAATCGCTTTCCAACGCTGGAAATGCGTATACTCTTTTGATGGTTCCATTCCAGCCCAACGGTGTTGTGTGATAGTCTCCAGGCCCGGAATACAGACAAGACCGGATGGATTCCAAGTTGCCTGAGAGTGCCTGATTCGTCTGTAGGACTTCGTCAGACCATCACAACTTTTATCACCATACATCGTTGGGATTGTTCCCAGATCTACAAAGAATTGACTACTGTGATCATGCTGCGACCATTCCGAGGCCTGTTGCCAATCCGAACGAAAAGTGCGCGTCAGAGGAATATCTCTGCATTTGCACCCCGGCCATGCGGATTATGCGTGGGGACTTTCAAGGGAGTGTGGATTTCTTTTTTGGGCAGGCTCTTGTTGCGATCGTCGATTTCTGTGGCTGCATCCCTTGCTGCTTTGGCATTGAGTGGTATTGCTGGATACGCCGAAGAGTCGGCCCATCGGGCGGCATTCCATTCGATTACATCCAGTGAACTCTATCATCATGTCGAAGTCCTTGCCGATGATGCAATGGAGGGGCGTTTGGCTGGCTCCCAGGGGGGACAAGCGGCAGCCCAGTATATCGTCGACAAACTTGCACAAATTGGAATCCAACCAGCGGGGCTCCGGGACACGTATTTTCAACAATTTTCAGCCAACTATTCCAATATCCTGTGCGAGCTGCATGGATCCGATCCAGTCCTCGCGGATGACAGGATCATCGTCAGTGCCCACTACGATCATGTGGGCTACGGGACGCTGCGGACGAGTTATGGCCCGATTGGAATGATTCATAACGGCGCGGATGACAATGCCAGCGGTGTTGCCACCATGCTGGAACTAATTGAAGCCCTCGTGCAATATGGCCAACCCTTACGGCGATCCATCCTATTTGCTTTTTGGGATGGCGAAGAGCAAGGACTCCTCGGATCCCGGCATTGGATGAACCATCCCACGATTCCCATCGCAAACATCCGGCTTGCCATCAATCTGGATATGGTGGGCCGACTTCGGAATGGGCAACTGATCATTGGCGGGACACGGACCGGATATGGTTTGCGGCGATTGGTTTCCAGCCGCGAAATAGGCCCTTCTTTGTGGCTCGATTTTGATTGGAATCTCAGAGCAAACAGTGACCATTGGTCGTATGTTGAACGAAATATACCAACGATCTTTCTCTTTACGGGCCTGCATGATAACTACCATCGACCAAGTGACGACACCGAATATATCAATGCAGAAGGGATGCAGGATACAACCCGCTACCTGCTCGATCTCGTCCAACGAGCAGCCGATCGCGACACTCTGCCTGCCTACCGTCCCACCGGACGTATTGAATCGCAATACACGCGACAGCGCCGCGAGATACCGCTGCCTGAGTTACAGCCCAGGCTTGGAGTTGCCTACCAAGAGAGCTTTCCTGCCGAAGATGCCACAGAGAATTGGGAAGCCGACCTAACCGATCCAGCCGACCAAGCCGTTCCAGGGAGCGTGCGTATCACGGAGGTCAGGGACGGAACTCCCGCGGAAGCGGCCGGTTTAGCGGTTGGTGATGAGATACTTGCTATCGGAGACGAAACCCTGCAAGCCGAAGGAGATTTCATGCAACTGCTGTTGAAATCACCAAGTGCAACGACGTTGATGGTACGCCGTGCCGGCGGCCATGAAACAGAACCAGTCCATGTCACACTCGCTGGCAAGCCCATTCGCATCGGCATCGCATGGCGGGCCGATGATGCGGAGCCGGACACAGTCTGTTTGACTCGAGTTGTTCCGGGTTCACCAGCCGCCCGTGCCGGGCTTGGTGTCTTTGACAGGATTTGCGCCGTCAATGAAGAATCCTTCACGGGCCTGGACGGATTCAATAAGCGGATTTCCTCCGCGCTCACCGATTCCAATGGGACCATACAATTGCTCGTTGAAACCCGCGGTCAGCTACACGACGTGATCGTGGAACTGTAAAGAGTCCGGCCTTGGATGTTGCAGGAGTTTGCCACCCTAGACGAATCTTCGGGCCATGTTCATACGGGGAGTGGTTGCGGGATCCAGAATGAGAATTCAGCCCAATGCCCCTCTTCGGAATCGGCCGTGATCCGTCCGCCATGGAGTTGAATGATCTTCCAGCAGGAATAGAGTCCGACGCCGGTCCCCTTTTGCTGCATCAAATCCGGTCTCTGGATCCGCGAAAACTTCCGGAACAATTTTGCTCGCTCGCTCATGGAAAATCCCAGCCCTTCGTTCCAAATGGAAATTCGGACGGCATCGGATTCCCGCTGGAACTGGATACGGATTTCTCCTTCATCCCGGCCATACTTGGCTGCATTGTCGAGAAGATTGACCAGGACGATCTTGAGCAGGTTCGGATCGCCTGTGACCTCAAGTGGGCCATCGGGTATATCCCGAACGAGTGCCATCCGCTTCTGTTTGATCTGTGGCAGAACGATTTCAATGGCTGGCTCCAGGACGATTTGCTGGAAGTCGTTCACAATCGAAGGTTGGAACCTGACCTGGTGGCCTTCCACGCGGGCAAGATCAAGGTATTCTCGGATGAGTCCAAGCAAATATTCTCCCTTCCGAACCATTGGTTCGATCATCTCTCTCTGCTTTGGAGTTAGATCACCCACGTAGCCATCCAGCATAACCTTGGCGTTGGTCACGATCGACGCCACGGGACTCTTCAATTCATGACTGACGAATCCGAGCATCTCAGAATAAGATTTGTTAGCCGATTCGAGCTGTTCGATCCGATGAGCCTTCTCAACGGCTTGACTGAGGCGCTCCGCAATGGCCTGATGCATACGAACATCCCGGTCGCGATAGGCATTTGGCTGGCGTGCGCTCCGGAAGAGCAGGCCGGCTTGGCGCCCATCCACCGTGAGTGGGCAGGTCATGCTCGATCGGATCCCTTCCTTGACAATCAACCTGGTTGAGATGCTGTTGGGATTCTCTCGCAAGTATTGCTCCAGATCATTGATGATCCGGGGTGTTCCCCGCTCAATGACCTGTCTCAGGGAGCTCCCCTTGAGATCCTCGGAATAGGGCTTTTTTAGAAGCACCGGCTCATAAGCCGCCACGACATCGTGGGCGGTAACGCGAACTCCATTTTCTTCGACGAAAGCCGTTCCCAAGCGATCGCAGGAACAAATCGATCGTGTGGATTCGAAAAGGAAGTCAATCACTTCGTGAATCGAATTTCCCGCGGCGACACGCCGGTTGACTGTCTGCAATATGGCCTTTTCCTCGTCCGTGAATTCCTCGCCAATGTGTTCCGTCCGAGGTAGGTCGACGTAGCGAACAACCGGGTGGTCTGAGTCTGTCATTTTGCCTGCTTGGACATTACATGGTAGGCATAGAGACAATCTCCATGCCGGAGATAGAGACGCCCGCCACAAACAACCGGATGAGCCCAAGTTGGACCCTCCGGACCCGAGGGTGTTCTGAAACGACTTAC
>JAFGFZ010000523.1 GCA_016930815.1 Pirellulales bacterium
GGGCTTTCTTTACTCCTACCTGTGTAAAACAACGAGGGCGTTGCCCTAGGCTACGGTGAATTTCGCCTTCGGCGAAACGCATTTAAAATGTCAAATACACGATAGCAAACACGCCTGTGGGAAACAGGACCTGGAAACATTCACTTAATTTTCTCACTCCTGAACCCATTGGTAGGGAACGAATGTTACCGGACCCAACAAGCCAGACGGTTCCAGTTCCCATACCGCGGCATTCAATGGCTGGTACTTCTGATCGACGATATTGATATCATAAAATTTCTTCCATAAAACACCACGCCTGTCCAGATCCCGAATTCGGTTGGCCGAGAGATTCGTGACCTCCATTACCATCTTATTGAGGCCGGGTTTCATTTGCTGATTGACATCAACACGAAACGGGTGGGCAACCGCGATCCCGATTGGTTCGTCATTGATCCAGACTCGGGCACTTTCCCGGACATCTCCCAGGGAGAGGTACCAGCCGTCGGCCTTTTGTTCCGGGAGCTGGAACATGATGGTATAGCGTGCCGCGCCGGCAAAACGTTGAGCCTTTTCATCTCCGAATTGCGTCCAGCATTTCAATTCGGTGGTCGAACAGCTCGCAGGCAACACCGGCCCTCCCTCAATGAATTCAACTTGCCATTCCCCAGTTACTGGAACCGGATCGCTCACCAGTGTCACGTTCCGCCACGCCGGACCAGAAATTCCTGATTGGGCGAACGTCCTCAGGATGCGCGTTTCTCCGGGTTCGATCTGTAGATGGACCTCGTACTTTTCGCCATATTCACGAACTGGGGCCAAGCCTGTCCGGCCAGTCATCGGATCCATCAAAACAGCCGCGCGGCAAGGGGAGGCCACCTGAATCCAGCGATCCACGGCTTCGGACGTATGGTTGGCGATGAAGTATGCAACATGGGACCGAAGACGGCGCCGAATGCATTTCAATCCGCAATCGGCCATTGGTTCCGGGACAACTCCAGCCGCGTGCAATAGCGATTCCAGGTCCTTGCTGTGGAACAATCTGCCGCGGCCCATCGCCATCATGCCACGGTCATCAAATTTCAATTCAGCCAGCAGTCCATCCAGTTTCCGTTTCCGGATCGCATGGTTGTGCCAGCCTGGGACATCTTCCGGGAGAGAGCGCCATATTAAAATGGTTGCACCTGCCTTGGCCAATTCCAGGAGTTGCTGGACCGTTTCGACCTGCATGTATTCCGCAGCGGGAACCAGGATCGTCTTGTATTCACTTCGACCCTCGGTTCCGAGTATCCCTTGATCGCAGGTAACAGAAAGTAGCTGGCGATCCGAGATGAAGTCGAACGAGAATCCGTGATCCATCATCCACCGTCCGGCCTCGCCGCATGGCGTGTTTTCGATCCATTCCGGTTGATGCACAGTGAAGCGAAGCTCCCCTTTGCCTGGCTCCATCCACAAATCGTAAATCGGCCAGCAGAGTAACACGTCATTGGCAGGCTGCCCGGATTGGAGAACGCTTTGGCAGCGGGTGATATATGCATTCAGGGCAGGAATATCCCGGAAAATCGAATTGCGAGCATTCGCCTGGGTCGACGCATAGAACAACCACCCTGGCCAGGCCGTCTTCTGCGGGGCAAAGCAGATCCCGTGATAGTAAATTCCATTGATACCATTCAGGAACAGATTGTCGGATTCGGCCTTGATATGAGCGAGTGTCGTATGATAGTGATTTCGCAACCAGGTAAAACTTTCCGAGATGACAAGCTTACGTCCGGCCACATGGGCGGCCGAAGATGCGAACCGGTTGACCAGATCGCTTTGCCGCTCCGGCCGAATCCATTTTGGGTCGCGGCGATATCCGGGAATATCGAACTGCGTGGCACCAAACACTTCGGTTTCCGGAATCCCCGCCGCCGCATACATGTCTATCAAGTTCGCCGGGGCTCCGTGCGCCTGCATCCGCAAGCAACTTCCGCGTTCCTCCCCCCAATGGACGATGGTTCTCACGCAGTCGATCAGGAGGTCCGCCAATGTCTCGCGGTAATCGCAGACCACGCGTCGCACTTCGTCCGGGTCTGCGTTGCCGGCCAATGCGGCCGCGTGTTCTTCCAGCGAGTAACCTCGCAGCCTCTCAAACGCCGGCAGGAGTTCCGGGCACCAATTTCCTGGATTTTCGAAAGAATCGTAGTAGAAAGCTCGCGGTGCCAGGCCATGGCCCTCGTCAAAACGCCGGGCCAACCAATCGAAATGGAAAGCGACCGCTTTTTTTGAATACGGATTGATCGTCAATCCCCTCCCACCCGGCCCGGGCCGTTTGACCGCAGCCTTCATGGGCTTGGCCACAATCCGCCCGTTTTCGATTGTCAATTGCTGTTCACCGAGTTCCTTCGGGACATGCGGTCCACCCATCCTCCATCCAGAACTGGGTGTCAGATCAATCAACATCCCCAAGCGATTCGCCTCCGTGACCGCATGGTTAAACATCGCGAACCATCTTGGTGTAAATATATCGATAAATCGGTTCTCGGCGCCGCGCACCCCATAGATCCCGATTACCCCCATATTACCCCAGCCCGCCTTCCAATACGTTTCGAGATTCCAGGTGATATCCTCTTCTGTCACAGCGCTTGCGGGCCACCACCAGTAAGCTCCCGGCCGCGCTTCCGTCAACACTTCCGGCCAGCCGAATACACCGCCATGCCCCTCCTCGAAAAGGAAACGGTCCGCGGGAGTCCAACCAGGAGTGGTCGGAACCAAATCCTCTTCATTGGGATATGCTTTCTGCACGGCATGCCAGGAGGACCAATTACATACTAGGAGTCCAGTCATCAGAATGATTCGGGGCGTCGTGATCATGCCGAATTCTCCCTTGCGTAATATTCCACGATGGGACAAACTGCATCTCTTCCATTGTCATGTCATGTTATAGAACAACACCCCGTACCCAGAGGACTCTCGTGGCCAATATGGATCCCTTACCAAGGAATTATCAGCCCCGTCTAGGCACGCGCGATGTCGAAGTTGCGATTAAGGATATCAAGGACTTTTTTGAATGCCAACTGGCGGAGGCTTTAAAACTCTGCCGAGTCAGCGCCCCAATGTTTGTCCGAAGTGGGACCGGCATTAACGACGACTTGAATGGAGTGGAAGCCCCGCTGGGCTTTGTCGTGAAAAGTGCCCAAAATGCCCCGGTCGAGGTGGTCCAATCTCTGGCCAAGTGGAAGCGTCTGGCCTTGCAGCAGTACGGATTCCAGGTTGGTGAAGGTCTTTACACGGACATGAATGCCATACGCCCGGATGAAGAACTTGACAACCTCCATTCGATCTACGTTGACCAGTGGGATTGGGAGAAAATTATACTCCCCGAAGCACGCAACGTGAATACGCTTCAGGAAACCGTCCGATCAATTTACGGCACGATCTGCCGCACCGAATTCCATATCGCTTCGCAGCATCCCAATATCCGGCCGATCCTTCCGGAGGAAATCACATTTATCTCGTCGGAAGAATTGTGCCAGCGCTATCCCAAGCTATCTCCACGCGAGCGCGAGGACCGCATCTGCGCTGAACACCGGGCGGTGTTCGTGATAGGGATCGGCGGACAATTACCCGACGGTGGAATTCATGATGGGCGCGCTCCCGACTACGATGACTGGACGACTCCCCGGCCCGATGGCGGGAAGGGACTCAATGGCGATATCCTACTTTGGAATCCGGTCCTGGAACGAGCCTTTGAAATCTCGTCTATGGGGATTCGTGTCGATGCCATCGCGCTGAAGCGCCAGTTGGCAATCCGCCATTGCGAAGAACGTGCTTCCTTGTACTTCCACCGCAAGCTGCTTCGCGGCGAACTCCCTCAGACGATGGGCGGCGGGATTGGCCAATCACGCTTGTGCATGTTCTTCCTGCGAGCAGCCCATATCGGCGAAGTGAGCGTTGGAATCTGGCCGGACGATATGCTTCGGGAATGCCGGAAAGCAAATATCACGCTGCTCTAGGATTCCATCTTGGATCAACGCGCCCGATAACTCAATTCAACACGAGCCAGATGAGCGAGCTCCTTAAACTCGATACGCAAATACTGGACGTCACCTGTCAGTCCATTGCAAGAATAGAGAATGGGTAACCAATAACCATAGGTTCCCGCGGCATCGATCGGATATGTCTGCTTGTCCAGTTGGATGGATTCAAAATGGCGGCCGTCGGCCGATACCATGGCTTGAATCACCTCCATATCGTGCTCCGCAAACAGATAGAACTTGGCACCGATCATTCGTTGCGGCGTCCGCCAGGTAACTCGTGCTCCTTGGTTGCCAACCAGCCGGTGCGCGTCTTCCTTGAATTTCCGGGCTTGGTTCTGTTGAAACTCGAGATCTCCCTGCATGTCCAGGAGAATGCTCTTGTCTCTGAGTTCATCGACCAGAGTGTTGTGGGTGATGGTGATTTGCTGCTCTTCCGCGACAAGAGAGGATGGCTGTGAAGCCCCGGCCTGGTTGCGCGCGATGACTCGATAGAGTGGGCAGGCACCGATTTTCACCGATCGATCGGCGAAATGCGGATGATGTTGATTCTCAGCGTCCGAGATGTTTTCTCCCACCGTCTGCCAGTCGCCCGATGGCGCATCCGCCCGCTGGATATCATAGCCACTCGCACCAGTCGATCCACGCCATGTGATCAAGCCACCCGGTGTCACTTGGAGTTGAGTCGGCGAATCGGGGACATCGCGTGGTGGTTCGGGAAGACCGCGGATTGCGTATGCCTTGCTGCGGACAATGTTCAAAAAGTTCCTTTCATCGTAAGCCTGCCCACTCGGAAATCCCGGCCAATGATAGGCTTTGAACAAGTCACCTCCAAAAGGCTCATGATGCCAGTAGAATCCACCATCCCGCGTATGGTACCTCAGCGACCAGATCAATCCACCGGAGATGCCCTCCTTGATAATGGTATCGATGACCTCTGTCATGGACGCGGTAGGCAGGAATCCAAACTCGCCAACGTGGTAGGGCTTCTTGCCCCGCGATTGGCGGGCACTCGTTTGGATATGTTCGATCATTTCATGCGAACTGCGTTCATAGTGATGGGTCTGCAGCAAATCGATGGCAGGATTGTCGATGGATTCCTGTTCGAGAATATTCGTGTGCTTCCCATCAAGGACGATATGTCTCCCATCAAGCTGTTTGATATAGCCGGCCACGGCTCGCGTCCACGAGTGGGGGCAATGCAATTCATTGCCTGTCTCCCAGGCGAGAATGGTAGGATCGTCTTTGTACGCGATCCCGGTACAGCTATTGACGCGGTTGATCACGAATCGCACCGTTTGCTGGTAATCTTCCAGCAGCCGGGGATCGGTCCAAAATTCTTCCGTCTGCTTTCCGCAGAATGCCGCGTATTGAGGAACACCTCCCCACCAATGCCAATTGTCGACAAATGGGATAATCAAGCGGATACCCTTCGCGCGTGCTACGGCTAGGACTGTATCCAGTGCCTTGAAACCCTCCTCGCAGAACTCGCCCGGTGCCAGAACGTGGCAGGGAAGATTCGGGGGATCTTCCGCCTTGCGAACGGATAGCACATAGGTGCGCACCACGGTGCCACCCATCTGGCGAACGGATTCGAGAGCATCCTGAATCTCATACGCATCCGGCCAGCGGAACGGCATGGGCTGGGTGAACCGCATATCGTCTTCAACATAATGGAGATTGGGTATGTTCCAAGAAATGAACCGGAATTCGCGGTTGCCCACGACCAGCTTATCTCCCTGGCGAACAACGAACTCATCTGTATCGTCCGGTTCACTTGCAATTGCAAACGAAGCTGTAAAGAAGAGGATCCACAGGAAGCGGATCGTTGTATCGAGTGGTCTGGTCATTTATTTTTACCCGAAATGAAAGTAATAATATTGAAAACACTTCGAATCAATCGTTGACTTCAGGCTCGAGCCGATCATACCAGGAAAATTTGAGGATCAGCGTGGTCAGAACCAGCAAGCCGAACGTGCCGGCAACCCATCCCCATTGATGGATCACGATATAGATTGGCAGGGCCGTAAGTGCCAGTTGCCATAGAATTCCAACGCAGACGTTCCAAATGTCAAGTACCAGGCGACGATTGGGTTGGAACGCGGGATCGTCCTGGATTACCATGTTTCGGATTGGTTTCCAGAAGCCCCATGGGCGAACGGTCCGGTAGAATTCCTTGAGGATATCGGCACTCTCCGGCTTCGATGTGAAAGTGCCAGCGAAGCAACCCAGGATTGAAAGGACGAAGATCGCTGGAAACGCATAGAGTGTGTTTGAGCCAGGGAAATAGTGGTCCCAGACTTTCGGGACGACTATGGCGCCGATTGTGCCACTGATCATGCCCCAGAAGTAGCCATAGCCATTGAAACGCCACCAGTGCCACTTGAGCACATTCGCGGCGACATAGCCACCGTAAAGAGCCCCCACAATCCACATGGTGATTTCGGTAATCGTTTTTGTCATGAAGCCGAAGATAATTCCAATGGCGACGATGACAAGAGATGTGATGTAACTCATGCGTACTTGGATCTTGTCACTAGCTTGCGGATTGATAAACCGCCTGTAGACATCGTTGACGATGTAGGCAGGTCCGGCGTTGATCGTGGCCGCAAAGGTTGACATGAACGCTGCCAGAAGCCCGGCCAACAGCAGGCCTGTCAATCCGACTGGCAGAATGTGACGGATCACCATCGGTAATAGCTTTTCAAAATCGATCTCGCTCTTTTTGATGGACTGTTCCGTGGGTGCTTTCTTGCTGCCTGCCGACTCCGAAGCCGGTGAATCGTGGCTGGGTCCCACACCACGATCCCCTGCGGCAGCCATCTCCTGGATAGTCCCTGGACTCGTTCCGGGCAGAAGGTATGGCATCAGTGGCCCCAGAGCCAGAATGGTCAGGCCGGCCACGAGCATGTAACGCGGGAAGTAAAGCACCACATTGACCATCCCGCTCATCATCGATGCTTCGCGCGAGCTGCGTGTTGCCAACACGCGCTGCATGTCATAGTTCGGGGCCGGGCCGCCCATGCTGGCTAAAATACCTTTGAATAGCATGAGCATCAGGATGATCGTGAAGAACGAGAAATCGTCTTCCTGAATGTTCTTTTGCAGCAGGTCAAGCGGCTTGGCCCAGTCCAGGTCAAGTTTCCAGCCGAAGAAAACGTTGTCCCAACCCGACGGAACAATCGCATGAATCGTATCCGGAGATACCTGGTTCATCGCAATGATTCCAACAATAATCGATGCCATTGTCATGATCGAAAACTGAAGGACTTCCGTTAGTACGACGCTGAACATACCGCCTTTGACAACGTAGAGCGTTGTGATAGCAAAGATAATCAGGGCATACGCATTCTCCTGGGGAAGTGTTTCCGGGAGCAGATTAAGCACGCCTGCCGGCAAATAATAGAACCACTGGTGGAGCGGAATGGTCAGATCCCATGGCATAAAGACAACTGCGAACTTCCCAATTCCTTGAAATGCATAGGCAATGAAACCGATGACATTGATGATGGCGAATAAAATGACACTCAAATGCGCCAGATTGGCGCCTCGGCCACGACCAAATCGCGTTTCAATCCACTCGGCACCCGTCAGCACATTGGATCAGCGGAGCCAGGTTGCCAAATAGACCATCAAGAAAATCTGATTGAAGGTAGGCCAGACCCAGGGAATCCAGATGCTTTTAAGACCGTAAATAAATAAGAGGTAGACCAGCCACATCGTCCCGGTGATATCGAACATCCCCGATGCGTTCGAGATTCCCAGCAGATACCAGGGGAGTGACTTGCCTCCCAAGAAGTAGGAATCCAGATTTTTGGAGGCTCGTTTCGAAACCCAGAATCCAATCAGAATTGTGGATACGAGATAAACGATAATGATCGCCACATCCACATAATGCAATGTCATCGGTGTGCGTTCCCAAATGTTAAGATGCTTCACGAATTGCTTAATAAATATCTGAAAGAATTTTTCAACCTTTTGTATGGCACACTCCTAGGAACAACGGTCAAGTCAGATCAGCAAGCCACTCCATATACTATGCTCAAAGCGTGCCACTTGTGCCAGATTCTGAGACTTACTTATTTCAGCAGCCTCTTGAGTCTTCGGATTGCCGATGACGGACTATAGTAACGAACTTGTCTTTTTAGAATATCGACGAACATTCCTTTTGAATGAGGATTGATGGGAAACGCTAATGCTTCAGGCCACATATGCCGAATTAGCTCACGATAAAGCGGGTAATCAGGTGCTGCACGTAAATGCCGAGGTGATGATAAGAGAGTTTCGATTAGCAATCGACAATTGAAAGGACTAATTTCCTCTACAGCAATGTCCTGTTCGGCAGGATATTGGGCACCCCAGTTTCCAAGTCTCTGTTCCCAATAAAGAAAATCAAGCAGGTTTAAGCATTCATTAGTTTGATAATCAAATCCATTCTTCCACTCATCGAGCTCCTTAATAACAAACGAAGGTGCCTTATCACCAAACATACATACAGCAAGATCAGCACTGGAAATATTGCTTACATTCATCTTGCAATACTTGTCGTAAAAATTACGGCATATTTCACTCGCATTGCCGTTAATATTAATCCGCATATTACCTGCAATGAGTTTATCGTATATGTTAATCGTCTTTGGAAGAACTCGTGCGCATGTGACATTCTGAGAAAGCATTGAGACGAACCATCCTGGCAATTGATTGTTAAACGGTCGCTTGACCGCAAAATCAATGCCAAGTGCTCCAGCAATTTTCTTAGGCACCCAGATATCTGAATGACTCTTTTTAACATTAGTTTGGCGATATACAAAATACTTTATGTTCCTACTTACATGTTTTGAGGCTGCAAGCAAGACTCGACTATCCCATCCAGCAGTCAATGCCATTAATACATCATGCCTTGCAGTGAGAGCGGTCATCGTTCCTTGGAGAATCCTGCAAACAGATTCAACTATTTCGTGGGTTTCCTTGCAACAAAGATGATGGGAAGGATAGAAGCGATTTTGTACTATATTGTCCACATTCAAATAATGATTCGGCATTAAGTGAAAACAGTTTTCATAGATTGTTTTGGGACCAATCCATGGTGACTCTTCTTGGACGTGTCTGGGATGCATCAAGAATGGTATGAGGGTGTCATCCGTATTTAGTCTGAGTTCACAGTTAGCCTTGATGAGTTCGGGTTGCGATGCACACCAGAGATGTTCTCCATCTGAGTGGTAGTAAACTTGACGGAAACCACATGGATCTGTAAATATAAATGTACCATGATAATTCTGAAAAATAATAACCCACCTACCTGCAAGGGGCATTGTGGATTCAACGAGTGAATTCAACTCTGAGGCACTGGAAATTAAAGATCGAAGTATATCGCGTTCTGTAGACTGCGGGTGATTGGGATCGATCGCATGCCCTATCAATGTCACAATAATGCCTTCGTTGGATGTTGATGAGGTATATGGCAGGTCGTTGTGAATAGATAAATGTAGTCCCCTCGGAAGCTGGATGCATGACCAATGTTGATTTGGCGTGAATTTTCGTGGCCCAAGTATGAATTGACGCCGAAACAGTAGACGTTCGATATCAAACATTAGATTAGGCGGTTAAGTTACTGCGTCAATAAAGTGATGGCCAACAAAAGCGAGCGTTTGGATTGTGTCTCCGCTACTATATGAGTTGGACCTTTCATTAGCACGCCCGGCAGGATTCGAACCTGCGACCTGCGGATTAGAAGTCGAGCCAAAGCGGCTGGATAGGTATTGAATTTACGTGTTTCTCGGGCTTTTCGCAAGTCTTTTATTCGGTAGAATTCGTTCCGGGGACAAAAAAAGTAACAAAATCGTAACACTCTTTGAAAATCAGGCTCGGGGATAGCTTCCCCGTTCATCGGCTGGCCGGCTGTGATGGTTTTACCTGCACCACTCGCGCCGGTCGGCCGACCTGTCAGAAAGTAGGTATCTATGACGCGTAGAAAAAAGAAGACGCCGGTTGAATTGACACCCTGTCCAGTCTGCGGCGGTTCCAGGGACGCGGACTATGGCGACTCTGAAGACCGGACGTGTCACACATGCCGGGATTACTCAGGCACGCTAGACCCTGATCAAGCGAAGGCCTGCGGCCTCCGCTTGATATAATTATTGAAAAACTCGAAAAC
>JAFGFZ010000105.1 GCA_016930815.1 Pirellulales bacterium
CTGGAAAGGGACCATGACCTCGTAGTCTTCCACATAGTCACCAACCAGCATCAAGATCTTCTTGGAACTCATCGTCAATCCCTCTACCCATCTTTCATTTGTTCGCCTGTCCACGAGTCGAGCTCCTCCAAATCGACCGGTGGGAGTTTGGATAAATCGGGCCGAAGCTTGACGGCGTCTCGAATATAAACATGATGGATCGCGTTTTGAGGCTTATTCGTATTCCAGTGGACAAGAACGCGAATACACCGGGGTAATCCGTTGGGAACGACCATCTCATGTCCACATAGAAGCGGGACATCCAGCCATCCGATCTGCCGCGCGGCCAACGCGGGGAATTCGGCGTTGAGGTCGGGAGATGTTGTGAAGATCGCGCTGGCGACATCCTCTTTCTCAATGGCATTGCGGCGAATCAGTAGCGCAAGTAGTTCCCGCGTCGCGATGAGGATCTCATCCCGATCGTTTTGCTTGACCGTTGTCGCTCCACGGACACCGCGGCAGTACATAGGCCATTCCAGTTGTTTGCAAATACGGATTTCAGAATCCATAATGGATCCCGATCAGGGCTTATTGCAAAACCCGTTACTCCCATCTCCTCTCGCCACAATCGGAGCGCAAGGAGCCGGTTCTGGGATAGGCTCTTAGTTTACGTATCGATGAACTTTTAGACAATCGCCCCGATGCCAAGCCCAATCCACTTCCCGAAATATCCTGCGACAGCGGATTGCTGGTATCTGACCGGAGCGACGGCGACTGGGAAGACCCAGGTGGGGATTGCCTTGGCAAGGCATCTTGGGGCGGAGATTGTCTCACTCGATTCGATGGCCATCTACCGCGGCATGGACATCGGTACGGCCAAGCCATCCAAGGAAGATCAGAGAATCGTCACCCACCATCTGATCGATATCCGCGATCCGAGCGAGGAGTTCAGTGTTGCGGAATATGTTTTGGCGGCCAACCGGGCTGTCCGTGAAATCCGGGCCCGGAATCGCGAAGTCCTCTTTGTTGGTGGCACGCCACTGTATCTTAAGAGCCTGCTGCGCGGCTTGGATGAGGGCCCCAAGGCCGATTGGGAATTCCGCCAGGCCGTCGAGAAGGAGATCCGCAATGTCGGTTCCGATGCCCTCTTTGACCGTGTGCGACAGATTGATCCGGTCGCAGCCGCCCAACTCCATCCAAACGATATTCGACGGCTCATTCGGGCACTCGAAGTCCACAAATTGACAGGTCAGCCAATTAGCCACCTCCAATTGCAATTTGAAGAAAGCCGGTCCGCCGATGTCTGCCGGGTCTTCGTGCTGCGACGGGACCGGAAGATGCTGCATGCCCGCATTTCCCATCGCGTGGATCATATGTTGGAAACAGGGCTCATTGACGAGGTCCGGTCTCTGACAACCAATGGGCGCATTTTAGGACGAACCGCAAGACAGGCGGTGGGTTATGCGGAAGTCCTGGCCTTTCTGGCTGGCCAGACCGACCTCGCCGAGACTGCCCAGAAGATCAAGATTCGCACGCGGCGTTTTGCTAAACGGCAGGAGACGTGGTTCCGAAGCCTGCGCGAATGCCGTTTCGTCGATATGGATATCGAAGACGATCCGAATAGCGTGGCCAACCATATCCTCCAACTCGCAGACGATCGGCCATCCGATCGGTGAATCGCCATTCCAATGACGAGATTTTCGTCCAGGTATCATTAGAAACTCTCTGAAAATCCCTCGCCCAAACACTCTCCTCGCAAGCGAAGCGATGGGAGCCGGTTTTGGGATGAGCTATTCCTTTTTTCCACTGCCAGTGATTGCCACATGCGATCTGGTGCGAGATGCGATCGGGTCGAGCTCGCTGTCCCGTAACATTCAATGGTTGCCGGAAAGGACGGTTGTTGGTTCCAATGGTCTGCGAACTGATGAGGGGTGAATTCCGGTTTTTATCGCCATCACTAGACCGGCAGCCTCGATATAGTTTTCCACGAAGATGAATCGTCCATCACCGTCCTCGTATTCGTGCAGGACCGACTTGTTCTCTCTCACCACCACAATGGGAATTTCTCGTTCCAGACAGGCCTTGTGAGGTTCCCCGAGACAGCCCATCGGGCTGACAAGGAGATCGACGTCTTCGGCGCCCAAAGATCCAGGTTTCTTCATATTGCTAAGCCGGGGCGCTTTGTTGAGTCCCTTCAGCAGGCAGTGGATAAAGTTCAACGTGACAATTTCAATGGCTTTTCTTGGTTCCACGATCTCATGAAATCCTGGGATCGCGTAATCGACGGGCCCGTGTGCCACGGGCTTGTTGAGGGCCGAGGAGATCAGCTTGGAGGCCACGGCTTCGACACCCCCGACCGGATTCACGCCGCCGACCTCGAAGTATTTCCTGAGCGTGGCTTCATCAATCGTGATTGGTGTGGCGATCCCAAGCGCGTCGAATTCGTACTGCTGCACCTGCTCCACGAGTGGTTTCCAGTTGATGACTTCCCCGCTGGCCAGCCCGTTTTTCATCTGGGCGATCAGTTCCAACGGCTTCTTCAGCTCCACGATTTCAACATTCGCGCCTATGGTTGCCCTGGCACCGGAAACAGCGTTGATCGACTGCCAATCGGCCTGATTCACGGCGATGAGGATCTTATTCAGACGGGGTTTTTCCAGATAGATCTCACCGCGTAGAAACCGGTCCAGAGTGCTACCCTCAACATACCAACTGTTTTCAGGCATCTCGTTCACATCGGACGCATTGACCACATTCGGATGCAGGATCAGGTTGTCGCAGCATGCGCCCATGAGTTTGGCGACCGGATTGGCATCTCCCGCATGCCCGCCGATTTCGCATCCAATCCCCGTGGGAATGACAAGAACGATATTCATGAATGTATCTCCCAACGCGGCGTAGCCGCAACCAAAAAGGACCTAAAGGACAAAAAGGGCCCAAAGGACCAAAGATACTATTGAAATGACGCACTAACTAGCGCGCACCGTGTGCGCATGTTACACGCTAAGACTCTCATCCTGTCTGTATGCTGAAAGATAAGCGTTTTGTTTTCTCTTCGATAGCCGGTTTCCTCAGGTTTGAGAAAGCACAAGGAAAAGGTCCACGGCCCTCAGTACGCGTCCGGCACTTCGCCTCCGCGAATGGTCGCAAGGGCCTTCCATACGTCGACGGCAATTCCTTCCTGGATGAAACGAGTTGAGCCGTCCGCGAATCCGGCGTTGACTCCGCCGGGATGGCAGCTTCGCGCTGCCCGCCAGCCATAGGGTGTAAAGCGAGTAGAGATACCACCGCCCATACGAACACTGATGCAGTCTGGGGTATCTGAATTAGGCGTCTGATAGTGGTTATACATTGCACATCGGAATTCTCCACTGACCCAGCCGAATCCCCGCGGGTAACCGTAGTTCCAGATGGCAGCCTGTTGGCAAGCGGTCTCGGTGAGCGGGGTAGTGAAGTGAAATTGATAGTCGATTTCTGGATCACGACCGTCCATATCTGGCCGACCTAAAATGCTTTCGGAGCACAGAATCGTGTTGGTCGTTCCATCCAGGATGTCATCGATCCTTGTGGCGGAATTGACCGAGAAGGCGCCATCTGTCTCAACGGGCGTCCCGCCACCAATACCCGAACCGGCGCAGACGGCGTAGTTCGTGGGACCGAACTCGGGCAGGACACGTTCGCCGTGATCGCTGGGGCAAAGGAATACGGGAACCACGACTCTCACACCATCAATGTTCTCCGGGGTGACGGCCAAGTGAACGTTGTATAACGGCACGGTCATGTCAATTGCTTCGTATTCCGCCCAGTTCTCAAGGTAGGGCATCAGCATGGCCAGCGCCGACCAGCGATAGAACGTCCACGGCGTGGACGGAACCGCGGGATACTCTTTCGAGAGTGAACCGGGCGGCAACGCACCATGGGACTGATGGTAGTTTTGGATGGCAAGACCCAACTGGCGGAGGTTATTGCCGCAGGACACCTTGCGACCAGCCTCCCGCGATGCCTGGACGGCAGGCAAAAGGAGACTCGTGAGAATCCCAATGATTGCGATGACCACCAATAACTCAACGAGCGTGAAGGCGGCATGCCAACGAGAATCGTTTCCGCCAGATACCAAGACGCCCGCATCACGCGCACTGGTCGCATGATGAAGTTCGCCCAGGTTTCGAAAATTCCAGGAACTCATTACCGCATGCATCTGATTCCTGCGAAAGTCAATAGTAGCATCAACCAGGTTGCGGGTTCGGGAACACTATTCAATGACTGACTTGGCCCATGACCAAACTGGTTTTTCCAAATCAGCAAATCGTTGCCATCTGTATCGCCGTCGATGTTGGCATCGCCCGAATCATCAACACCCAAGGCTGCTTGCCAGATGAGAAAATCATTTCCATCCACATCCTCATCATGATCGAAATCGGCAGATGGAACGGTTGGTATCCGTGCTACACTACTTGCCGGCGGCAGACCGTAGGCTAGTGCTTGCAGCAAGGAACCGTCGCCGGCACTGAAACGAAGCAATGCCCCATGCACCTCATACGGTGGCGTGAAGGGATTGGTTGGGCCAAGCACGGCGACTAATAGGTTTCCGTCCTCATCCCAGTCGAGTCCGGAAGGCGCGTTGGGGTGGGTAGCTTCCGGCGGGATATTCGGCAGGTCAATGGTAATGAATGACTCTCCGGAGGGGCCGGTAATCTCCACTCCGTCGGGACCGTACTTGAACACATGATTGCCGAATACATCGGCCACGTAGAACTCGCCACCCGGTCCTACAAGGACTCCATTGGGGTGAAACGGTCCATTGATGCCTGGCGAGGCCGCCAGGAAGATATCCCCAGTGGTCGTGTTAATCTTCACTGTCATCCCACTATCGAAATTAGAGACAAACAGATCACCGTCCGGTCCGAAGGCCAGTCCAGAAGGCTTCTGGATCGAGGTTCCGCCGTCTCCGTAGGAGTTAACCAGCGTTCCCGTCGTGTCGTACTTATCGACGTTCAGGCCACCCTGGTTGGCGACGTATAGGTTACCTGCTGCGTCCAAGGCAAGCCCCGCGGGACTGAATGTATCGGCTTCCCACTCGAGAAAGACACCATCTGCCCCGCCGGACGGGCTGGGCAAGGCGGCTCCCGTGGCGGCGTCGAAATAGTAGATCCTTGTCTTGTCACTTATGTCGGGTCCGTTTGCACTGACATAACCTCGATGGTTCACCGGATCAACGATCACGTCAGTCAGAAACTGGGGATCGCCCGGATTGACACTGGGAGCGAAAAAACCCTGCTGGATCAATTGGCCCGTCTGATCATCGTACAAATCGACCGTGTTATAGAAGAGGTTCGTCACCAGGCTATTGGCCCTGGCCGGAGCGGCCCACCACAAAAGATACCCGGCGGAAAGTACAAGTTTCAAAAAATGAACGAATCGCAGGCGGAAAGCAGCGGAGCTCGAACTCGCAGCACAACAAGAAAACATCAGCGACTCCTTGGCCATGGATCAATGGGAAGGTTTCAATATCAATAGAGGGGAGATTCTTGATTCGAGCCTGCGGCTCGGTTAAGAGACCGGTCACAACGCGGTCTTGTTAGATCTTCTTGTAATGATACCATGGATGCAAGAATTTTAAAGACTATGTCTACAATTAATCCCCAAAAACGGTGGCAAATCTAATTCGTCGGCATTTCGAGCGCCGAACTCGTCCAGGAGGATTTGCGCGGTCCATTTTGCGGCGAGCCCGACCACTTCCGGGCAGTCTCGGTTCGCCTTCTCACGCACATCCTTGCACAGCACACTCCCATAGAGTGTTTCATACTGCTTGTAGAGCTTGTGAATCAATTCATGAGATTGATCCGTTGTGCCTTCGAACTTGCCATTTCTCTGTCTTCCACACAGATATCCGATGGCCATTGCCGCGCCGGTGAACGAGCCGCAGTTTTGCAACCCATTCGGTGTGGCCCCTCCGTCCAAACAGGAGGCCCCCCGAAACAGCCCCTTATCTACTGCGAGGAATGGAATGACATCCTGAAGGGCGGCGAGCGTGCATTGCGCACAGCCGCCATACTGTTTTTCATACTGGTGACCCAACCGGTATGCCGCATCGATGATCTGATGCTTCTGGCCATCCACGTCAAATGGCGGTTCCTTTCCGCTGGGATCGCACTCTTCTGCGCCTCGTACCTTCTTGAAAATGCGCGGCACGAAGACCAGGCTGGCCCCCGCTGCTGTTAGTCCAATAATTGCACGTCGCGTCGATCTGTCTTCATAACTGCCGCTCTTGATGCATTTGGTCATGAGATGGTTTCTGAAAAAGAGGAACACGGAAAAAAGTGAAGATACTTAACGCGTGAACATGTCTTGACTCCATCCATGATTATATGCTTTCAAATTCAAATATCTTGCCCACATGGCAAGGAACACAGATGGATGGCAAGCTAGTCCACAGGGCTATGGTAGCGGACATCCCGGTGCAGTGTGCTGGTGCTAGCTGCTGGACTTCCATTCGTCGGAATTCCTCGACGGTTCGTTCAATCCGATCTGGAGATGCCCCAACCAGGTGCATGCCACCCAGCACGGTGTGGATCGGTCGCCCATCGGTGAGTTGGAGAATGTAGCGCAGCGTGTTGATCACTCCTGCATGGGCACAGCCCAAGAGGACGACGGTACCCTGAGTTGATTCGAAGAAGAGTGCCTGATCATCCATCAATGGATCAGGCTTTTGGCACTGCGAGTCCAGAAAAAACGGACCTCCCGTATCCTCAAATTCGGTAATGCGTGGCACGGGCCCAGTGACCATCCAACCATTCGATAGGAGCATCGGTCCTTCTGTCAGAATGAGCTGGTTACGGCGGCGGCGCAGTGCCTCTTCGCAACCGAGGGGGATTCCGATCTCCCGAGAAGTTCCGTCCTCGTTCCGAGCGAACTTGGGCCGCATTGCGTCCGGATGGACATAGATGGCACTGGGCTGGTTCCCCCTTAAAACGTCGGCCAGCCCACCTGTATGGTCATAGTGCCCATGGCTGAGCACAATGGTATCGGCTTGGCTGAGGGAAACTCCGAGTCGATAGGCATTGTGTACCAATGCACCGCCTTGGCCCGCATCAAACAGGAGGCACTGCGGTCCGGTCTCAATCCAAAAGGCCAAGCCGTGCTCGGCCAATAGCCTTGGGCTCTCTGCCGTGTTCTCGACAAGAACGGTGATTCGTACTTTCTTCGTCATCACGATTGCTTTCGAACCATGGCATGGCATGTTTCTCGATGGACCTGGCTGTTGGTTTCAGGATGGTCCATTCAGACGCTCAGTGATCGCACAGGTTATTTCCCGATATGATGGTGCCTTCCAGAAAGGCTTGTGCAATGGTTTCGGGGGTATCGGACGGGACGCCATACACCACTTGGATTCCCAAATTCGTGAAGAGCTGCTGCGCGCGTTGTCCCATACCGCCGGCAATAATCACTTCGGCGCCCTGCTCGTGGAGCCATCGCGGCAGCAGTCCTGGTTCGTGGGGGGGCGAGGGCAAGATTTCTGTCCTGCGGTGCTTTCGAGTTGCCTCGTCCATGTCGACCAGGGCAAAATGCTCACAATGGCCGAAATGCATGGCGAGCCGGCCACCAGCGAGCGGGATGGCAATTTTCATCGGTTATCTCCTTCAGTTGGCAATGGATCTGTTTTCAGTTGGCGCCACTTGCGTGCTGGCGATCACCCGCTCGACTACCTTGGCAAACGCCAGTGCAGCAGGGCTATCGGCGAAATGGTGAATGTAAGGTGTGCCGCTATCGCCGCAGGTGACGATTTGAGGATCGATGGGGATACGGCCCAGGAGCGGAACGCCCATCTCCCGCGCCAGCGATTCACCTCCACCGGTCTTGAACAAGTCGATCTGGCCGCCGCAATGCGGGCAGAGAAGCCCGCTCATGTTCTCGATAATTCCGACAACCGGCATGGACACCTTCTCGCAGAAGGAAACCGATCGGCGGACGTCCGCAATTGCCAGATCTTGTGGCGTGGTGACAAGGATCGCGCCGGCCGGATGGCCGACGAGTTGAGCGACCGACAGGGGTTCGTCCCCGGTGCCAGGTGGGGCATCGATCACCAGGTAGTCCAGAGGGCCCCAAGCCACGTCCTTGAGAAACTGCCGGATAAAGCCGTATTTCATCGGCCCGCGCCAAATCACCGCATCCCGATTGCTGGACAAAAAGAAGGCAATCGAGATCACCTTCAGGTGATCGCCGATTTCCATCGGCACCATTTCTCCATTGCGCATGGTCACGTGACCATCCTCCAGGCCCAGGAGTTTGGGGATACTCGGCCCATGGATGTCCACATCGAGGAGTCCTACTTGTTTTCCAGCCAAGGCGAGCGAAATGGCCAGGTTGGCCGACACGGTACTCTTGCCCACACCCCCCTTGCCGGACATCACCAGGAGTTTATGACCGATCTGACACATTCGCTGGGTGAGTGCTTGGCGATCGAGGAAATCTTGCTCCGATTCGTTTGCGAGGCGTTGCTTTGAAGAACATTCGGTCTTGGAACATTCACCACATGGCTGAGCCGTTCGCCGCCGTTCTTGACAATCACGGATCGCTGCTTTGAGCGTGTTCACTGCCAGCAACGCGCAATGTTCCCACTCCTTCGGCAGCCCGTCTAGGGCTTGTAAGACATCATTTTGTTCTATCTGAGACGCTTCCTTGACGAGCTTGCCGATAGCCAACTCGGTTGCCATGCTTCCGGCTGCCCGAGATGGCCCACAGCCGTCCGTAGTAAAGGTAGCTTGGGCGATGCGGCGGTCCGCGATTCGAAGCCAGAACTCCATCGTATCGCCACACGGCCCGGTGACACGGGCGTGGCCATCCCACGGATCAAGAGGGCCGTAGTTACGAGGTTGCTCAAATCGTTCCAGGGCTTCCGGAGTGAATGCTTGATCGGTATTCATTTCCTTATTCTTACTCCAGGCCAGCCGGTTGGGCTAGACCCCCAACTGCCGCCGGTTTGCTGCGGCGGAGATGGTCCTCGGTCTGGGACCATAAGCTGCAGATTGCCCGAGCTGCAGGGCCATCCGATGCCTCGACCACTGTCTTGCGGGCGATCTGTGCCTGGGTGACTGCCCTGTCATAGGGTATTCGTCCTATGACGGCAATTCCCATCTGGCTCGCCAACTCCTCGAGGTTCCTTGTGACCTCGTCGTTCAAATCCGCCTTATTGATCGCCATCATGCCGGGCACACCCAACTGTGTCGTCAACTGGGCCACTCGAAGGAAGTCGTGCTGTCCTGAAGCAGTTGGCTCAACGACGAACAGGGCCAGGCTCGCTCCGGTTAGTGAGGCGATCACTGGGCAGCCAATCCCTGGCGAGCCATCGCAAAGGATCAAGTCCCTCTTCTGCTGGGCGGCTATCTCTTGGGCAGTGCGGCGTAGTTGGGTGACGAGCTTGCCCGAATTTTCGGCGGCGATGCCCAACCGGGCATGGACCATTGGCCCGCACCGCGTCTCCGACACAAACCACTGGCCGCAGACAACTGGCTCGAATGCGATCGCTTGCTCCGCGCAAAAATCGAAGCAGACACCGCATCCCTCGCAAGCGATCGTGTCCACGCGGAACGTTTTTGGCACATTGCCGTTGCCCGGCCCATCAAAGTAGATTGCGTCGAACCGGCATAATTCCTCACACTTACCACAGGCCGTGCAGTGGCCCGGCTTGATCCGCGCTTTGCTGCCGGCCATAAAATCCTCACGCCGCAGGATCCGTGGCTGCAAGACCAGGTGCAAGTCGGCTGCGTCCACGTCGCAATCGGTGATTACGGCATTCTTTGCCAGGGAAGCAAACGACGCGACGACCGAGGTCTTGCCCGTGCCGCCTTTGCCACTAATAACCACCAGTTCTTTCATACAGGTGCTCCTGACAGGATCATCTCCAAGAGCCGGCGAACTTGCTCAGCTAAGCGCGGAACGGATTCTGCGGCCATCTCACCCCGGGAATATGCCTCTGCCACGGCCAGTTCGTCGGGGATCTCGGCCAGGATGGCAATCCGCTGATGCGAGCAATAATCCCAGACCTCACGATCCCCCATATCAGCACGGTTGATCACCACGCCGAACCTCAACTTCAACGCCCGGGCCATCTCGACGGCCAGTTTCAAATCGTGCAGGCCAAAGGGTGTTGGTTCGGTGACTAAAAGCAGCAGGTCGCATCCTCGCACGCTCTCGATCACGGGGCAAGAGGTGCCTGGTGGACAGTCGTATAGAATCAGCTCGACATCGGGTGCGGTATCTTTCACTGCTTGGATAGCGGGTGGACTCATTGCCTCGCCCACATCCAGCACGCCCTCGACAAATTCCACTTGCCCGCTCTTTCCGGTACGGAGACGGCCGATTGGTTTCGGAACCTCGCGGATGGCATCTTCCGGGCAGACCAGTAAGCAACCTCCGCAAGAGTGGCATAGCTCCGTGAAGATTAATGTCTCTTCTCCGACACAGGCGATGGCCCCGTAGCGACACGCCTGGCTACAGAGACCGCAATGCGTGCAGCGATCGGGATCCACGACCGGAATCCATTTACGGATTGGCTCCTCCCGAATAATTTGGGGCTTGAGGAACAGGTGCCCATTGGGTTCCTCAACATCACAATCCAGGTAGGCCACCGAGTGACCGTCTGACGCGGCCACGTAAGCCAGGCTGGTTGCGACGGTTGTTTTCCCTGTACCACCTTTTCCACTGGCAATGGCAATCTTCACGGCAATCGGCTCCCTTGCGGGCTAGAGATTTCTTGCTCCACTTCGGCTTGCCTGTCGCATCCTTTCGAGTAGACGCGCAGGATTGGTCTTATCCTAGGCCCCGGTTGTCCGTTTCGAATGCCGCCGATTGTTTTGTACGAAATGGTCGGCGTCACTGTTGTGTCTTGCTCTCCACTTCACTGATACGCTGGCGGATGCTTTCCAACGCGCTGGCCATCTGGTCGGCCTGTTGCTTCAGGAAAATAAGTTCTTGTTCTTGCGTGATGCCGCCATAGACACCGGCTGCCAACGGGGCGCCGGCCATACCACCGCCCATCCGTGCCCAAGCGGGCAATCCCGTGGCGTAATACATATTTCGCCAGCCTCGGCCGCCACCTCGGCCGCGCCCGAAAAAGCCGCGGCCAAAAGATCCGCCACCGAAGACGTTGTTCGCGAAACCTGGCACGGCAAAGCCGGCGCAATATCCGGCTCCTCGGCCAGTCATCGGTCCCATTCCCATCGGTCCAGTTCTGTCTCCACCTGGCATGATTGGTTCTCCTTACATAAATGAGGATTTCGAATAAGAGTATCTAACAAAACCTTATTGTGGCCGGTCTCCTGACCGAGCCAGAGACTCATGTTGTGGCCGGTCTCCTGACCGAGCCACAGACTCGAAGTTCGTTGAAATGAATGTATTTCATGTTGTTCAGTGCTTTCAAGTTTGGGCCATCGTCTGCGTTGATTGTTCCGTCATGCTTGTGTCGTGGTCGGGAGACCACGACACAACCGACTGCGACACAACCGCGTTGCGTGATGGCATATCAAACCCAGTGCCCTTCGACGTTGGCCTTTCCGGCCGGTTGAAGGCGGCCGGATCGCAGATCTTCTAGTGCCTGCTGGACCGTCCCCGTGGCTCCGGGATAGACGGTGACCCCACCAGCCTGCAATGTGGTGAAAGCCTTTGGGCCAACGTTACCTGTCAGCAGAGCTTCGGCTCCCAGCTGGACAACTGTTTGGGCGGCCTGGATTCCAGCGCCCTGGAGCGCGTTGAGATTCTGAGCATTGTCATGTGCAGTGAAGTTACCGGTATCGGTGTCGACCAGCAGGAAATACCGGGCGCGCCCGAACCGCGGGTCGACGGTACTTTCCAGGTTTGGATCTTGAGCAGTTACAGCTACTTTCATGAACATCTCCTCAACTACGGATCCGCCGCCCCTCGGCGGCGGCGATTGCGGGTGCGCCGTCGCTTCCGGCAACAACCAGGCATGATATATTCTTCTTTTCCCAACGCTCCGTCACGGAAGGCTCGTACCACTTCCTCCACATTCCCGCATACCAGCGGGATGACGCGAATTCCTTTTGCAGCTAAAAGTGCCTCTAGCAGCCACGAAATGGCACCGCAGAGGAGCACATCGACTCCCAGTTCGGTGAGTCGTCGAACTCGTTCATGAGGTGCCGTACTACCCAGTCTCTCTATGCGTCGGCTGCCATTCTCTGGATTGTCGAGGTCGACCAGCAGGACCTGCTCAGCGACATCGAAAACCGGAGAAACCCGGCCTTGCCAGTCTGGGATGGCGATTTTCATGGGTGCATTCTTGGATGGCTTGATCTGAATTGTCACCGATTCCGGCTTGTGCTATTCCTTGATCGATCGGGGCCTTCAGAGTATGATCGCCTCTTGAGGACATTCGGCGACACAGAGTCCACATGCGGTGCATTTGGCCGCATCGATCTTGGCCACCGTGTCGTGGATGGTAATGGCCCCGACCGGGCAGATCCCGATACAAATTCCACAACCGATACATCGCTCCTCATCCACCACGGCGGTGAGGTCCTTGTTGGTTTGTCCTTGGCCAATTCGAGCTATTTGTTCATTCAGGGCCGCGAGCCGTTCTTCCACTGCTTGGGCCTGGGCCTTCAGCCCATCGAGTTCTTGGTCAGTTTCGAACGGGGGCATTGGGACTGGCTGAGGTGGCGGGCCAGGAGCCGAGCTCGTGAACGATTCGCTCCGTCCCATGCCGCGGCCTGATCCCATGCCACGACCGCTGCCCCGACCCATGCCGCGGCCTGATCCCATGCCGCGACCGCTGCCCCGACCCATACCACGCCCTCCGCCGCCACCCTGACCACGCCCCATGCCGATGCTAGATGTGAAGTTGGACACGGCTTCCGGGCCTACGGAAGAGCTCGTGGATACATTTCGCATAGGAGCCGAACCAAAATGGCTGGCGACATTGGGCTCTTTGGAGGCCGAGTAACGGCCGGCCATATAGCTTTCGACAACATCCCTCACAATTCCGGAACAGCCCAAAATCACGCCAATGCCGGCCGCCGAAAGTGTCTGATATGCGTTGGGACCACAATTCCCCGTAAGAACAAACTTTGCCCCTCGGTCGGCCACAAGCTGAGCCGCTTGAATTCCAGCCCCACTGTCCCGCCCGATATTGGGATTCGCCATGGCCTCGAAACTCCAATCGTCCGTATTGACGACGACGAAGTACGGGCATCGGCCGAAACGCGGTTCCAAAAGTGAATCCAACGTGGCACCAGATGCGGTGATTGCGATTTTCATGTGATTTGCCTATTTGCCTCTGTTAGTCCATGCCATGCGTCGAATCTGCCTAGCAACGAAGCAAGCATGGAACCATTAATTGGATTACGAATATTTTATGCACAAACTATGCCAATGATGCAAAAGAAATAATTGACGACTTAAGATATTGTTCTATAGAGATTTATGGCAAATGTATCATTCGTGTACCCTGTGCATGAATTCGCATTATGCAACAATAGTTATGTCTGCAAACGCGCATTATGCACTGTTAAGAACTGCCTTGTATCCCATGAAGTGCCTTATGGCACAGATACACCCTTTCCTTGCGTTGAATTGTGCTAATTTTTCAGATCAAGCACGGGTGTGCCCGGAAAGGCGTCGATTTCATCGATCTCAATGACGTCCTCTTTTACCGAAAGAACTTTGCAACGAGTCATGGCGATCAGATTGGGGCGGAGGGGCGATCGCGTAGCAAACACGCCCGTCAGTAGATTGTCGGAATTGCCCTGAGGATGTACTTGGAGAGTGGCTCGTTTCTCAGGTGTGTCGTTCCGGTCCAACCACCACAAAACCCAGGCCTCTCGAAGTTCCTCAAACCGCAGAAGCCCGGGTTGATATTTTTTGTCCACTACAATCGTGGTCCGCCCTGCTTCCTTTCGCACATAACCAATTGGATACACGGAAAACTTAACGGGTTACCATCGGTGAATCGTCATTTGTTCGAACAAGAGGAATCGTGGCGGAGATAGGTAGGATGAAAAACATTCCATAAAAAAATACATTTCATCATCTTCTTTCTTAGTGCGATCGGGAATGGGACAAACATTTTTTTCCCCATGGGTGCCATTGCGTTGATCATGTAGATATCCTTCATGGCGCGTGGTATGCCGCCGAGGAGTATGGGCCCTGTTCGGTTAAGATGCTTGACAAATGATCGCTTCTCTTATAAGGTCAACCATCAATCTTAGGATACTATCCATTTTTTTTCGAAGTTTCCAGATACTATTCTTCAAGCCGAGCGTATTGGATCCTCTTCGCTACGAACTCTATTCACGCGGTTTTTTATACAAGACCGTGAAAGGAGTCAGATGTGTTAGTCGAGCAGTATTATGTCGATGGGATTGCCCATCTTTCTTATCTTGTTGGCGGCACGACTACTTGTGCCATTATTGATCCGAAGCGCGACGTCGAGGACTACTTGGCGGCGGCCGCGAAGCTGGGGCTTACGATTACTCACATTCTCGAAACGCATCTTCACGCGGATTTCGTTTCGGGGCATATGGATTTGGCGCGGCGTACTGGTGCGACAATTTATGCACCAAGGTCGGGTAGATGTACATACGATCATGTATCTGTCGGTGAAAAAGACAGCTTCGACATTGAAGGCATGCACGTCGAGGTGTTGGATACCCCTGGGCATACTCCGGACGGCGTCTGCTATGTCTTTACGGACCGTTCACGCGGCAGCGAGCCGGTGGCTGTTTTCACGGGCGATACGCTTTTCGTGGGCGACGTGGGTCGCCCCGATTTGTTCCCGGGGCGAGGCGATGAGTTGGCGTCGCAGCTATACGCCAATTTGCACCAGAAGATCCTGAAATTGCCCGACGCCTGCCTCGTTTATCCGGCCCACGGGGCGGGATCTCTCTGCGGCAAGGCCATGGGCGCGATGCGTATCAGCACGATCGGTTACGAGCGCCGGTTCAATTCCGCGCTCCAGCATGGGACCGAGGCGGAGTTCAAGAAGGCTCTTTTGAGTGGGATGCCTGAGGCCCCCGGCCATTTTGCTCGATGTTCGGATATCAACCGACGCGGTCCGGCCCTAGTTGCCCAGATGCCATCGCCGCGTCCTTTGTCGCGTGGAGAAGTGCAAGCGCAGATCGATCAAGGAAACATAGTGCTCGACGCTCGCGATTATGCCGCCTTCGGCGGCGCCCATGTGCCTGGCGCGTATCATATTGACGCGGCCCATAATTTTTCGACGTTCGCGGGCTGGCTCTTGCCTGCCGAGAAGCCGATCGTGCTAGTTGCCGCATCGGACACTCAAGTCGCGCATTTGACGACAATGCTGCGTCGCGTCGGCCTGGACGATGTGGTTGGATATCTCAATGGCGGCATGGGCCCCTGGATTGTTGGTGGGATGCCTATCGATCACATTCCCACCACGACGGTCCACGAGGTCGAGGACTGGTGCAAGCAGGGGAAGAAGCCGATGGTGATTCTCGACGTACGTGCGCAGAGCGAATGGGATACGAGCCATATCGACGGCGCGGTGCATATTCCGTTGCCAGCGATACGCACTCGCTACGAGGATCTCGACCGCAATGCAACCACGGTGCTCGTCTGCAAGAGCGGAGCCCGCGCAAGCACGGCGGGCAGTATTTTGCAGCAACATGGATTCAAGAATCTGGCCGTGATGGCCGGCGGCATGACCGCTTGGACCGCGTCAGGACTCGTGGCCGAGTGCGCTACCTGCGCGCTAACCCACGGACCGCGGATTCAATATTAGGAGTATTTTCCGATGAATATCTTCACGATGGATCGCTGGTCGCCGTACGCGGTGGGCATTGGGATCGGCGTGCTCAGTTGGATTGCCTTCCTGTTATCCAACAAACCGATCGGCTGTTCGACGGCCTTCACCCGCAGCGCCGGCCTCTTGGAACGGCTCTTTCGTGGCGGCAAGGTCGATGAAAAACCTTATTACCAGCAGTTCAAGCCCCAGGTTGACTGGGAATGGATGCTTGTCTTCGGCGTCCTGATCGGGGCGATTGGTGCGTCCCTGTTGGCAGGCCAGTTCGACTGGTTGTGGGTGCCGCCGATCTGGGACGCGGAGATTGGCAGCAACGCGACGGTTCGATGGCTGATCGCGTTGGCGGGTGGTTTCTGTGCCGGATTTGGTGCCCGCTGGGCGGGCGGCTGCACGAGTGGACATGGAATTAGCGGAACACTTCAGCTCGCCGTGAGTAGTTGGATCGCGGCCGCGGGCTTCTTTGTCGGCGGCATTGCCACCGCGATGATTCTCTATTACGTGATCCTGGCTTAGGGAGGTCGATCGGTGCTAACAAAACTCCACGCAAAAAACCGCCTCCAGTTGCTCATTGGTTTTCTCCTGGGCGTTGCCTTTGGATTCTTGCTTCAGAAGGGCGGTGTAACGTATTACGACGTGATTATCAACCAGCTCCTATTAAAGGATTTCACGGTTGTCAAGATCATGCTCACGGCGATGATCACCGGCATGATCGGCGTCCACCTGCTGGTCAGCCTCGGTCTGGCCGAATTGCATCCCAAGTCCGGCGCCCTGGGAACAACAGTTCCCGGCGCGCTGATCTTCGGCGTCGGATTCGGTTTGCTGGGGTACTGTCCGGGAACCGCCGTCGCCGCCGTCGGTCATGGTGCGGCGGACGCCCTGCTGGGGGGGATCGTAGGTATGTTGGTCGGGGCCATGACTTTTGCGACGCTCTTCCCCAAACTGAAGCCGATCCTTGGCAAGGGCGATTTCGGCACGGCAACATTACCGCGACTTCTGAAGGTCCATCCTTGGGTGGTTGTCATCCCGGTCATCGTCATGGTGATCGCCCTATTGTACTGGATTGAGAATGCGGGATTTTAGAACCTCAGCCGGGAAATGCGGTGACATGCTCGGCAAGATAATGCCCGCCCTCGAATGGATCCGCAACTACGATCGCAGCGATTGGAAGGGTGATCTGACCGCCGGTGCAACTGTCGCCGTGATGCTCGTTCCCCAGGGAATGGCCTATGCCATGTTGGCGGGTTTACCGACGGTGATGGGGCTTTATGCATCTACCATTCCCCTGTTCGTCTATGCCCTTTTCGGCTCGTCGCGACACCTCGCCGTGGGGCCGGTTGCGATCATCTCGATCATCATCTTCGCCAGGTGTTCGCTCATCGCCGAGCCGGGTAGCCCGAAGTATATCAACGCCGTTCTCGTTTTGGGCGCGATGGTTGGTGCCATTCAGGTCGCCATGGGCTTGATGCGACTGGGTTTCATCGTCCATTATCTCTCGCATGCTGTGATTAGCGGATTGACTTCGGCTGCGGCGATTCTCATCGGCCTAAGCCAACTGAAGCATCTGTTGGGCATTTCGCTCACACCACACCATTCAGCCATAGGCATTCTTCGGGAAATCATTCCACGCATGGGCGAAACCCATCTGATAACTCTGATTTGTGGATGTGGCAGTATCGCCACCTTGCTTTTATTCAAGAAACTTTGGCCTCGCTTCCCCGCTGCGATCGTGGTGGTGATCGTCGCCACGGCGATCGTCCGCGCCCTGCATTTGGACGAAGCCGGCATAGGTATCGTTGGGAGCGTGCCGGCCGGCCTGCCGTACCCGCAGCTACCCGATTTCGATCCGGATTTGGTTCAATCGCTTGCTGCCGCCGCGCTGACGATTGTCCTGGTCGGTTTTGTCGAGTCGATCTCCGTTGCCCAGGTTGTCGCGATGAAGGAACGATATCCAATCCATCCCAACCGGGAGCTGGGGGCTCTTGGACTGGCCAATATCGCGGCGTCGCTGTCGAGTGGCTGTCCTGTCACGGGTGGATTCTCGCGTACAGCGGTCAACCATGAGGCAGGGGCTCGAACGGAGATGGCGTCGCTGATTTCGGCGGTCCTTGTCTTATTGACTCTTCTTTTCCTGACCCCGTTGTTCCATTATCTACCGAATGCCGTGCTGGCCGCCATCGTCATCGTCGCGGTTGCCGGACTGGTCGATTTCGAAACGGCCAAAAAACTTCTGGTGGTCAAGCGGGGCGACGGCCTGAGCCTTTTACTGACGTTCGTTGCCACGCTCGCCTTGGGCCTTGAAGTCGGCGTTCTATTAGGCGCTGCCTTCTCATTATCTGGATTCATTTGGCGAAGCTCACATCCCCACACGGCCAGATTGGGCTTCGTCGAAGAGGAAGGAGGTTTCCGCAATCTGAGCCGATATCCACGCGCCACAACATATCCAGCCATTCTAATATTGCGAGTCGATGCTTCCCTCTATTTCGCCAATATGGCTTTTTTGACTGATGTGATTCGAAACGCCGTGCACGACCAGCCGGGCGTTCAATGGATTGTGATGGATTTCTCCGGCGTCAACGACATCGATGCCTGTGCCGTCGAGACCCTCGAACGGCTCATGGAGGTGTATGGCGAGGCTGATATCGGCTTCGCATTTTCTGGAATGAAGGGCCCAGTGCGCGATGTGGTGACCCGGGCCGGCTGGCCGGAACTTCTGGGTAGTCGGATGTGGTATACTTCGGTGCGACAGGCCCTCGATGATATCCGTGGAAGCACCTCGGCCGGGACACGCTAGAGTATTAGGATCCCATCGTCGGGGAATGAACATTTTTAGATCGAATTTTCCATCGGTTGGCAACATGCCCCAAATGCCGGCTGACGAAATCAACAGGGGCACCAGGAGAAGCAATCATGTGTGAAGAAATTACCAGAATGCCATTGATTGGAGACCGAGCGCCGGAATTCACGGCCAAAACAACGCAGGGTGAGATTCACTTCCCGAAAGATTTCGAGGGAAGTTGGGTTGTCTTCTTTTCGCACCCGGCGGATTTTACGCCTGTCTGCACAACGGAATTTATGACCTTTGCATCCATGCAAAAGGATTTTGCCAAGAGGAACTGCAAACTGCTTGGGCTTTCCATCGACAGCATCTACGCGCATATCGCCTGGCTCCTCACGATCAAGGAGAAGATTACCTATAAGGGCATGAAGAATATCGAAGTAACATTTCCGGTCATTGAGGACCTCAAAATGGATATTTCCAAAGCCTTTGGGATGCTGCAGCCAGGCGCGAGCAGTACCCAAGCCGTTCGGGCCGTCTTCATCATCGATCCGAAGGGAATCGTCCGGGCGATCTTGTACTACCCGCTCTCAAACGGGCGGAACATGGATGAGATCATGCGTCTGTTGATTGCAATGCAGACATCGGATGAGCACGGCATCGCCACCCCTGCGAACTGGCAACCAGGTGACGATGCGATTGTGCCCCCTCCAGGATCATGCGGAGCTGCCAAAGACCGCACCCAGGCACCTGATCCAGATGTCA
>JAFGFZ010000106.1 GCA_016930815.1 Pirellulales bacterium
AAAACAATTCCAGCGCGAGTCGTTCTTCGTCTACGGCTGTGACCGATTGGATGCCGAAGGAACCATGACCTTCAAGCCATTCAGCCGCGATGGTTTTCTCCGAGACCTGGCCACCGCAAAGGCGGTGATGGCAACCGCGGGATTCACGCTGATTAGCGAATCGCTTTACCTCCGCAAACCGTATATGGCGATGCCCATGCAGGGGCAGTTCGAACAGGAACTCAACGCCTTTCAGCTCGAACGGCTGGGCTTCGGCAAGAACGTGCCCGATCTTGGGCCGGAGGCAATGGGAGACTTTCTGTACCGCATTCCCGATTATCTAGATCGATTGCAGACCTACGAAGCCGCGGGCAACGGCGCTATCAAGGCGAAATTGGATGAGCTGCTAGAGAATGACTGCGCTTTGGTGCGCAAATTTCACGAACTTCGTAAATGATAGTAAAAGATTGGGGTCAGGGCTTGATATATAACTTATCGTCAGATGATGGATCAAGTCCAATGGATCAGACCCGGTTCCCGGTTTATTTTCGGGGAGTCGTCGGAAGATGCTTCGTGTTTTACGGCAATGATAATGATGGTCGCATTGAGCAACGAATCCATGAGACATAGCATTTTTACTAAACGCGGAGGGCGCAAAGAGCGCGGAGGTTCGCAGAGCGAATCAAGTGCGGCAGATGGGATGCTCTATCCAACGGGAAAAATGGCTTGCTTGAAAAGCCGAGTACCACGAAACGAGCTTGACGGCGAGAGTCGTCGTTCTCCGCGAACGAAACGAACCCTAGTGCTAAAGCATCTATTCTACTGAGTCATGCTTTGTTGAGCATTCGCCGTTGAATGCGATCATGACGGACCATAGATCAAATATATCCATTCCACAGATGCATGCTCTTGGATGGAGAGTTAACCGTTGATTGTTCCTTCGATCGAAATGGATTTAAATTACGATCCGGTCGATCATTTCGTTTCGTTCGCAGGAGCGAACGACGACAAAGGCGATATGCGTCGTTAGTTTCTGTGAATCAGACGTCGGATTTCAGAACGTTTCGTTCGCGGGAGCGAACGACGACTCACTAAGACGTTTCGCGGGTGAAAATGTCATTGTTTTTCGAGCGGAAAATGGAATTTGTGTCTAGAATGCATTAGGAATCCCATTTTTCCCCACAAACGTCTTGCACCGGGGGAGGGGGCATTATTTTGTACAATGATACGAACATATCGATAGGGAGTATCTAGGATGAAAGCACGGCATTTCTCTAGGGTAAGCATAATTTTGGTGGGCCTAAGCCCAGTTGGATGGATGGGTGGATTATTTCTTCTTTCCACCAATCTCAATCCGGCCGTCGCGCAGAGTGCTCGACTCAACAACCCGCTGCCCGAAGGTGGTGAAGTCATTGGATACTGGATCGCCCCCGATTCCTCGCGTGTAGTCTATCAAGCGGATGGGAATGTATTAGGCACCAACGAACTCTTCAGTGCCCCGATCGATCGGGCCGGGGGTCAGTTGCTGCTCAGCAATCCCTTGCCGGCCGGTGGCGACATCGATGGTGAATTACATATTGCACCCGATTCCTCGCGGGCAGTTTTTCAGGCCGACGCCGATACGGACAACGTGATCGAACTCTTCAGTGTGCCTATCGATCGCGGTGGCGGCCAGATTAAAATTAACGACCCACTACCGGCCGGTGGCAATGTCTCCAACCTTATCCATATTTCTCCCGATTCCACGCGAGTTGTTTATTGCTCGGACGGTGATACAAACGGCGTGTATGAGCTCTATAGTCGTCCCATCGACGGAACGGGCCCGGAAGTGAAGATCAACGATCCGTTACCCATGGGTGGTCGGGTATCCAATAGTTTTCAAATTACTCCCGACTCGACCCGTGTCGTATACCAGGCTGATGGGGACGTGGACAACCGATTCGAGCTTTACAGCCGTCCGATCGATGGATCGGGGACCGAGGTAAGGATTAGCGATTGGAACCTTCATGGTAAAGCGTATGATAATTTTCAAATCACTCCCGACTCCAACTATGTCGTTTATAAAACATTATCACCGGACCAAGTCTATGGAATTTATAGCGCGCCGCTCGATGGCTCCCATAGTCCAATACAACTCAATGATCCATTCATCGATGTAAGATCTAGAGCACTCACTTTTCAGATTGCACCGAACTCGAGTCGTGTCGTTTATACAACCGATGGCGATACCGCATACGTTACAGAACTCTACAGCGCACCGATCAATACTACGAACGGGCAAGTTAAACTAAATAGTCCATTTCAAGTAAATGGCGATATGCAAATATTTCAGATTTCACCTGATTCGTCCCGAGTTGTCTTCCAGGCCGATGGCGATGTGGATGGCTTGTTTGAAATCTACAGCCGCCTCATCGATGGTTCAGGAAGTGCAATCAAGCTCAATGATCCATTCTCAGAGGGAGGTGGCTTACTCCAGCCGGGTAGTCAAGTTCATTGGGGGATTACTCCAGATTCCTCGCGAGTAATCTTCATGGCGGACATGGAGGCGGATGGTGTATACGATCTTTTTAGTGCACCCATCGATAGCTCGGACGGGCAAGAGAAACTCAACGCTGCGTTTGCCAATAATAACGAAGATATAGGTGGATTCGCTATCTCTTCTGATGGCCAGTGGCTTGTCTACAAGGTTAACGGTAGCATCTGGGGTGGAAATGATCAATTATTCGCCATGGCACTTGATGGATCAGGTGCCCCTTTTCTTCTAGACCAGATCGAGGACGGGAATATTGCCGATTTTCAAATCTCACCAAATAGCCAGCATGTTATTTATATAGCAGATCCTAACAGCGATCGCATGTGGGAGCTCTTCAGCGTTCCGTTAGTCGCGCCAATACCCGAGCCATCGGCCATGCTGCTGGCTCTTCCAGTACTGATCTTTTGCGCCGTCAACAGAATTCGATTCAATCGCGCACAATTATTATCTCCAGAGTAGAGAAGCTGCTTTCTTTGGTTTATCAACCATTTTAGAACAAAGGGGGGATCATGTTTCAGACGAAATCCTATTCTTTACGTCAGCGTCAACAACGAGCCAGAATTCTCTTCTTTGAAAAATGCGAAGACCGCCGGATGCTTTCCGGCACTCGAGCAGATATTGTATTTCTCGTCGACGAATCGATTTCTCCAACAATGGACATGGGGGGTGGAGATTACAGGGTAATCCGCCATGTCTGGCTTGAAGATATGATTACCCACCTCGAAGACGATTTGAGAGCCTGGGGGATTGGTGATGAAAGTGACGGCCCTGATGATATCAACCGTTACGGCCTCATCGGTTTTGGCGACGACTCGGCGTATGCTCATTCTCATGTTGTCGGAGATGCTTCGCGGTACTCTTCATCCAAGATACGGGCTTGGTTCAATACCGTTCCATGGATCAACGCAAGTCCCTGTTTCTCAATCGCAACGGATAGAGCGCAACGTTTCTGCCAGCACGATGCCAAGTAATTGGGGCACAACCGCTTGCGCGTGCTTGAACGATCCGCTGAGGGAACGGTACTGGGATCAGGCCGCCCCAAGCGCGTGATCAGCCAGTTCGCGGACGTACTGTTCGGACGGATCGGTACGGGTAGCTCGCAGATGCTGGTAGATTTTTATTGCGAGATCTTTTGGGCCATCGGCAAGCAGTTTTTCGGCGAGGACCAAACAATGTTTCGTGGCCTGGATCCGTTCCCAGCCGGGTTTGGCATCCGCTGCTTTCAGCATGGCATCGACGGCATTTCCAGCGCCGATTTTGGCAAGTCCGGCACCGGCTGCCAATCGGACTTCACGATCGTCGTCCTCCAACGCGTCCTGGAAGGCCGCGGCCGATTCCACATCACCCAGCGCGGCCAAGCCATGGATGATATTCAGGCGGCATTTGCCGTCCGCCTTCGGGAGCGCGGCACGCAATGGCGCAAGAGCGCCTTCACGAATGGCTACCAAGGCCATGGCGGCCGGCTCGACAAGATCTTCGTCGAGCAGAAGTTGTCCCAGAGCGGGCGCAACCTCCGCGTGCCCAGCCCATTGCAGTTCTTGGCAAAGGTATGCCTTCTTCGCATTGGATAAATCCCGGCCCAGATTCGCGGCCAACGTTTCACAAAAGGCCCGGCGGGCCGGTTCATCGTGAGCAATCAGGGCGCGGTTGAGTACACAGTGGAGGGCATAATGGGGCTTGACGTCCTCCGGAGTCCCGGGTTCGCCGAGCATATCGATCAATCCTTGGATATTGGCTGGCCCTCCTTCGTAGATTGCCGTGACGGCCGCCTCGATTTTCTGCTGGTCGATATTTTCAGTCAGCATCCCCCGCCTGTCGGAATCTGGCATCTGCTCGACGAACTTGGGAAGTTCTTCCGTTCTTGCCATGGTCGTTTCTCCCATTGTTGTTTTCAGTTAGTTTTCATCGTGGTCCCAGGCCGCCGGGGACAGGCTCATTTTTCGGCCCGTTTTGGCCTTTCCGCCAGTTTGTGCGTGAAGGCCGAAAAATGTGCCTGTCCCCTTACGGCCAACCTTGGCGCTTGGCCGCGAAAATCGGGACAGTCCCCGTGAACGGTTACAAACAACCTTAACCTCGATTCTCCACTTGGGAAAAGCCGGTCTTTTGCTGGTCACTCCCGCGTGTGGTCGGCACAGTCATCAGACGACACGCCATGGTGCCCGCATGGGTTGATTCACGAGCCGATTGGCTTCTGCATCACCGAGGATCTGTTCCTTCTTTGGATCGTATGTAATTTTTCGTCCGGTTCGAATCGCGATATTGGCCAGGTGCATCAGCGTGGCTGTGCGGTGCGCCGCCTCGGCGTGGCCGCCCGGCTGTTGGCGTGTTTTGACTGCCTCCGCGAAACCGACGAGTGGTTCCGGGTCCGGCATTTCACGGATCTTCTGCTGGTCGATCGGACTGAGGTCTTCCAGGCGTACATCCCGTTCCGTCTGGCGGTCGTATCGGTCACCCCATTCATCACTATCCATGACAAACGTCAATCCATCGGCGTAGCGGAGTTCCACCCACCCCCACATCCCGCACGCCTCCGGGTGTGCTGGCGGCGCGGAAGCTTCGACCTGGACCGGGCTGGTGGCATCCTTGGCATAGACCCAATTGATCGGATCGAAATGGTGCTGGGCCATATCGGCGAGCCCGCCCCCTTCGTAATCCCAGTATCCACGATGGGTCCCGCCGAACCGATGGGCATGAAATGGCCTCAGTGGCGCGGGACCGCAATACAGGTCCCATTCCCTGTCGCCGGGATCGGAGACTTCGTACCGCACCATGCCGCTCCACTCGGCCACTTTCAGTCCGCCGCGCTTGATATGGACCGCCTGGCACTCTTTGAGCAATCCACTGGCCATGATCTTGTGGATCAAAATTTGTTTTGGATCACGGCTGGCATTGAATCGGCCATAAGTACCGATTTGAAAGATGCGCCCGTACCGTTTCGCAGCTTCGACCACGGCACGGCCTTCGGCGATGAATCGGCTCATCGGCTTTTCGCAAAGGACGTCCTTCCCCGCCTCCATGGCGGCAATCGACGTCAATGGATGCCAACCCGGATGGGTTGCGATGGCGACAACATCGATATCCGGGCGTTCCAGCAGTTTTCGGAAATCGGTGTAGACGTCTTTCGCACCAAATCGCTTGGCGGCATTCTCGACGCGCCGACGGTCGACATCACAGAAGGCGATCATGCGGATCCCGGACCCCATTCCGCCCACGGTGCCAGGCCCTTGGCCTCCGCAACCAATCAGAGCGCCGCCAAGTTCCTCGCTTGGGGGCGTTTGCCCCATGCCAAGCACATGGCGCGGCACGATACTAAATGCCGAAATTCCCGCCGCGGATCCCTCAAGGAACCTTCGACGGCTTATCTTCCTGGTCGATGGATTCATCGGATCAACTCCCATTAAAAACACGATCCCTATTTCGGCCGAACCCAGGTCTGCCCTTTCAGGTAGCGTTTGGCGCGGTCGATTACCGTGGTGTCTTGACTGATTTCAATCACTTTGCCCAATGCTTGGGTAAACTCTGCTTTGTTGGATTCACGCAACTGGCGATGGTGGGCAAGTTCGACCACCGATTGGCAAACCTGCTGGGAATAGGCAGGCTGGTCCAGATATTCCATCAGGAAGTGGAGCGTCTCAGGGCATCGAATCGCCTGGGCTCGCTGCAGTACGAGATTCCGCTCTGTATCCCGCGTGCAGAGGGACATGGCTTTCTGAAGTAACTCCAGTTTCTCGCTGTCCGAGCGGCCATCTGGCAGTGGGGCAACACGAATCAGCGCCCGCAGCGCAGTGATCCGATTCCCGGAATCCTCTTCTTTTTGGACTCGTTGAATCAGCTCGGAAGCAACCGAGGCATTGGGCCAATTGCAGAGGGCGCGGAGGCCGGCCTCGCGGCGAGTTGGATCGGGGGCGTCGATTGCCGATTGCACGATTTCCCGTGCGGCGTTTCCACCAATGCGTCCCAAGGCCGGCAGCAGCGCGATTTGGTCGGCCTCATCCAGCGTATGGAGGACCGCCAACAAGGGCACGGCCTGCTCCTGGGGGTCCTTGATTCGGCCACAGACCTGCATCACGGCTTTTTCCGCCGCGTCCCGCTCTCGGCCCGGCTGGGCAGCCAGGATCCCTCGAACCATTCCAGCCATATGTTCCGGACCGGCCAGTTGCGCCAGCGCGGCCATTGCCGCGGATCGTACAGACACGTCAGGATCCACGGCGGCGGGCAGGAGGTCAACGGCCGTTTCGAAAGCGCGGCGGGTGGCCAGGATTTCAATCAATGTTACCCGCAGGGGTGGATCCGCCCGCCGCATCTGGGCGGCCAACGCTTTCGAAACGGACTCCCCGGGCAACCGTGCCAAACTGGTCCGTGTCGTCGCTTGTTCGGCCGCGGTGCCACCAATCAGAGATGGCATCAATAACTCCAGATCCGTCGATGTGCCCAAGAAACCCAGTGCCCGGATTGCCGCGATTCGGACCGGTTCATCACGGCTGGCGGCCAGGAGATCTACAATGGCAGGTCGAGCAGCGGTATCTCCACGATCCACCAGGGCGTTGAGCAGGGAGGCCTGGACATCGGGCGGGAGATTTGGCAATTGGGCAGCAAATTGTCTGGTAGCCAATGCCCCCTTGGCTCCTGTGCGGATTTGTTCAAGACCCAAAGCCCGCATGTCCTTGTCCTGGTCGCCCAATAATTCGACAACAAGCTGGACGAGTTCATCGCCAGTCTTTTCCTGAGCTGGTATCGTGGCATCCCACACTAGAACAACAGCCAGGCAGATTGTCGAACAAAGGAGCATTTGGGCAAATTTCACATGAGATTCTCCCATCGTGTCGTAGCCGGAAGCGTCACCCGGTCTCTTCGAGACTGGGATCTGGCGTCTCGGAGAGACGCCGCTACGCACTGCGTTTCATCGCGTGTCGTGGTCGGGAGACCACGACACAGCAGTGACCACGACCCATCAGTGTCTTATTTGCCAGCGCACGCCAGCATGCCGCGGGTAGCCGCCAGGCGAACATGCTTCGGTTGATCCTCGCCAGCAAATCGTTTGTAGACTGCCAGGGCCTCGACTGATTTCCCGGCCGCCAGCAGCCCTTCGGCACAGTCCAGGGCAGCATCGGTGACGGCCGATGCCGCCTCGGCACTCGTCGGCTTGGTTCGCATCAACGCCTTGGCTGCCGCGGGAGTGCCGATCGCTCCCAGAGCCAGAGCGGCCGAACGCGCGATCGCCGTGTCCGTATCACCGAGCAATGCCGCCAGTGCCGGTACGCTTGCCACATCGCGGCGTGCTCCGAGTGATCCGATCACCCCTATCTTCATTTGGCCGTCAAGCTTCGGCAGGGCATCGCGCATGGCCTGCGCCGCTTCCGGGGCGGTGATACGTTCCAGCGCGTAGCGGGCCATGTGGGACTGTTCCGGTTCGGCCAGCAGCGCGGCCAGCGCAGGTACTGAATCAGCGGTCCCAAGAATCATCAGTGCCCGGCAAACAAAATCTTTCGCCGCGCGAGTCACGTCGGTTTTTAATACTGCCACGAGCCGTCCTTCCAGTCCCCTGCGAGCAGCCGGATCGGCCTGACTGGCGACAATCGCTTCGTCAATTGGGTTGAGGAGATTCCGGTCCGTGCCCCAATCGTACGTTTTCAGTGTTTCAAAAGCTTGATCTAACATATCGAGCTCCATTGCTCAGGTTGGTAGAAGGAATATTCAAAATCAGATGCATCATAGTTGCCACGGCTCACGGCGAGCACGATCCAGGAACCGATTTGCCTCTTCATCGCCGGGAAATTCTTGCTTCGCGGGATCCCATTTCAGCGACCTCTGCAATCGGTAGGCGATGATACCCAAGTGGCTCAACGCGACGGTATTGACAGCCAATTCAATATCGCGGAACGGCCGTTCGCGAGTTTTCACGCATTCGATGAAATCGCCATAGATTCCCCCGGATCCCTTGTAGGCCGGTACCGGTTTGGGGGGCAGTTTCTCATCAGGCGTGCCTTCGACCTGCAAGTTGCCCGTGTCGGGTCGGTTATGGCAGATCAACAGCCCGTTGGCATACCGATATTCCAGGTACTTCTGGCCATTCTCATCGTGATAAACAATTTCCTCGGGTTGTTGTTCGCGGACATCGACGGCGAACGTCGCTCCGCCGAAATGGTGCGCGCCCCAGTCGGTCATGCCGCCTCCGGAATAATCCATGTAGGAACGCCAACTATTGCCGCTCGTCCCAAAGTTGCCATCGCAACGCGCCTTGTTGTACGGAGCCCAGGGCGCGGGGCCAAGCCACATATTCCAATCCATTCCGGGCGGGATTTCCTCCGGGGCAAGATTGCACGGCTGCGAAAGGGGACCGACGTTGACATTGATCCACTGGATCGTGCCCAACTCGCCTCCCCAGCATTTGTCGACGGTCTCCCGGTAGTCTTCCAAGACCCGCTGGCTTCCACCGGATACGACTCGGGCATAGCGGCGAGTCGCCTCGATCATCAATGGGCCTTCGCGAAGCGTCAGTGTTTCCGGTTTCTGGCAATAGACATCCTTGCCACTGCGGCAGGCTTCAATCACGATGATCGCGTGCCAATGATCCGGCGTCGCGACGTGGACGGCGTCGATGTCCGCGCGGGCCAACATCTCGCGGAAATCGTTATAAGCCTGGCAATCCGAGTTCTGGTAATGCTTGTCGGTTTTGGCCTTGGCCTTGTCGCGTTCTTCCTCGCGGACGTCACAGACCGCCACGTACTGGACGTCCTGGCGCCCTAGAAAGGCGTCCTGGTCGCCTCTTCCCATGTTGCCAATGCCAATGCCCCCCATGACGATCCGGTCGCTGGCCGGCGGGACATCCTCATTGCCCAAGGCAGTGGATGTGATGACATACGGCACAGTAAGCGCGGCGCTTGCTGCCTTCAAAAAATCCCGGCGCGTTGTGTTGCTAAAATGACCCATGCTTCGTTTCTCTCGGGATGGAATTAGGAGGGACACACTCTCTTCAAACAGAGCTAAAGTTCTCTATGAAGCTTGCTCGGAATGGAACAAGGATCGTTCACCTCGATATTAAAACCCCTAAAGACCCCGATTCCAAGGGCTAATATGGAAAAAAACCGAGGCCGATCCGATTTGGATGACCTCGGTTCTCTACCTTTCGATCGCGTGAATGAACGGCTCAATTCCCCGGCAGGTTCATCACCAGGCCGGGATCGAGATGAAGTGGATCTAACAAAACCGAGTTGTGACCGGTCTACTGACCGAGCCCCAGGAACCTATCCAAGATCTTCCCCGTGTTTTGTTAGATCCTCTCAGTACGCCTCCACCGGCTCTTTTACGGACGCCGCCGCCGGGCAAAAGCAACTAGGCCGATGATCGCCAATCCGCCAAGCGCGAACGTACCCGGTTCCGGGACGCATTCGGTTGCAATATGCAGGCGGTCCATCAAGATGAAATCGCCTGGTTGCAATCCTTCAATCTTCAGGACCAGTTCTTCCCAAAGCGGATTGGGTACAATATACGCCCAGGCGTTTTGCCGAAACAGTTGGGTTGGCAGAAACCAGGCATCGCTTTGACCATCATCAACCACTTCCGAGCCGGCTGAACTCACCATGGATAAATCGACCGTATCAACTACCTCCGGGCGATTTGCAATGTAGTCAAATTCGATCCAGACATGTTTGAATGGCCATAGCCGCTCCCAATTATCGACATGGATTCGCAATTCACCCGACATCGGTGCCGTGGTATTGTTGATCATGCCGATCATGCCTTGCCAAGGCATGCCAAAGCTAGACAAGTCCTCGTACCATTGGGCATCGCCACCAAGTTGAATGAAGTCGCTGTCCCAGAGTACTGGATCGTCATACCCTTCGTAATGGGCACCCGGTGCTCCGTTGGGGGTTGGGCCACCACGTGGATCTGTGGCAAACGTCCAGTCGATATTCCGCTGGTATGGGAATGCGGTTACCCAACCAGGCATGTTGGATTCAGGTGGCTTCTCAAATGGGCTAGCCTGGACAAGGGTTCCCAGCATCAGGACCACCGCCAGCCCAAGCACCGTCACTGTGATTCTCTTCATTAGGCTCTCTCCGGATTGTGAACTCAAGGAAATACGAACAAACCAACACCAAACGAAATCATGCATCATTTAGCCTAGTCAAGGCGTCTTATTCAGTCAAATATTATTGGGCATTTTTTCCCGATTGCCAATAGACTGCTTGTCAATGTCATCAAAATGACGAATGATGGGGATTGTAACGGCCACCGACGGATCGACCGGTACGGTCGATACACGGTTTGATTCTAAGAACTTGTTTTGAAATTCAAAACACCCCCACCCCAACCCTCTCCCGCAAGTGGGAGAGGGGGCATCGGGACTCGCTTCGCGAGTAGTTTTTTCAATTTCAAAACACGTTCTAAGAGGCGGGCGATGAATAACTTAGCGATTGGGATCCATCCTGGGCCGAAGGCCACATTCACATCTGTCCGGGGCAATAAAGTGAATATGGCCTTCGGCCAAACGAACACGAACATCCCCAAATTCCTGGGTTGTTAGCCTTGTCTTTACCCACATTTTGTCATGTTTTTCGTCATGGAACATCAGGGCCGTTCACGGCCCTTCTCCGCCGCAGGCGGTATTCGGCCCGCCGTTTACGGCGGGTGATGCGGCTCGATTCGAAACAACCCCCCCGCCCCCTCCACGCCGCCGGCAGCGGCGTGGAGGAGGCGGGGGGTAAAATAAAAAAGGCATGCATTTTGAATCCGTTCACCCGTGCTCAAGCACGGGC
>JAFGFZ010000107.1 GCA_016930815.1 Pirellulales bacterium
CAGTGAGTCAACGAAGTTGACCGAGGAAACAGAGATTGTGCCTCTCAGTTATCTTCGTTTCCTTCTGTTCAAATAATAGACAGATACATTTCATTCTCTGGCTCTCTTTGACACTTAGAGCTTCATTCAGTAGTTCACTGTCACTGCCACTTTGGAGGTGAAGTTCCTTAGCCGTACCACCTCACGTGCGACATCAAACTCTTTCGACTCCTTGCCATCGATGGTGACGCTCTTGATCGGCGAGGTTTTGGGATGACGTAGTCGCAGCAGGATTTCCTTCGGCGCTTTGCGTGACGGAATATCTACCGTGGCAATGATCCTGTTGTTCTCCACGTCTGAGACGATCTCGTAGGCTACCGTGCCGAAATGCGTTGGCGAGTTCCTCACGCTGATCTTATTACCCTGCGCAAGCCACACTCGCGGTACTGCGCGGCCCAGCCACAGACTATCCCCGATTTCCATCACCAGCATGTTCCGGAAGTTCGACAGGAACACGGCATTGCCATGCGACTTGTCATTGGGGGCAAAGGTTGTGTGCTCGTTGAAGGAATAGTCGTTGAGATTGATGTCCACCGCGCAGCGATTCAACCAGGAACGGTGGAAGTTGGGGATATCGTCCTTCAAGAGATAGTACTCGGGCAACCGTTCCCAACCCGACTGGTAGGACCAGCCGAAGCCGAACCAATCTTTCTCCGGATCGTAATCTGCTTTTCGCCTGCGAACCCACGGATGATCCAACAGGAAGGCATCCTCCAGTACATGGAAATGCCCATCGATCCGGACATCGTCGACCGACAACAGGCCGGCCCTGAGCCATGCCTCGATGGCGGCCGAGGTAATGCAGTAATCCCCATGGTACGGCCCGCAGTGCGTGTAAATATTCACGCCCATTGGCAGGGCTTCCGCCAGCGGCCCGCGGTCTTGAAAACCCTGGGGATGGAAAGATCGAGATGTTCCATCACGGACTCGGACAACGGGCGAAAGGACAATCGATTCTTCGAGGACTGGGAGGATGTCTTTCCGGTACTTCGCCGCTTCCTCGGCATAGTCGGCGCTCATCTTGGGATCGATATCGGCGATGATGTCGGCGAACAGTTTGACTGACCGATAGCCAAAGGCGTCGGCCCAATAGTAGTACCTCGACCCCGTCGGATCCCCGTCGCCCATGGATACCTTTGGTTGAAGACCGTAGGGTGACCATGTACCCACCTTGATCCCGTCGATCTCGTTCTGAGCGAGGTCCGTCTTCATCGTTGTTTTGCGCCGCTGGAGAATCCAGTCCACCGCGGCTTTGAGCCGGGGTGATTCCTTCTTAAGCCACTCCTTGTCGCCCGTCAGCAGGTAATGCTCGGCCATGACCCAGAGGATCTGCAGTGCTCCGACTTGATGGCCCTGTTCGATGCCCGAATTGAGCGATAGACAACCGTCCGGCTGCTGATTTTCGAGCCAAATGGAGATTCCGTCGGCTGCCACTTGGTGCATCCCCTGGTGATCCAACGCCCAAAGGATACGATCGGTCTCGCACCCCAACGGTGGAAATGGATTATCGCGGACCACGTAGATCCCTTGTGGATCCTCGCCATCGACGATCCGGCAGTCCTGGGTGACATCGCCTGCGGCACCGACCTTAGCAAGATCGGCGCGGTCGATGCGGGGACAGCGGCGAATGATCCGCCAGGCGCCGAGGCGCCACAAGGCAGTAAGATGTTTGTCGGGCACTTCGACGGACATGGCCGGCTCAAACGGAGGCTCGGGAATGGGCGGCAATTGCATGTCGCCATACAGCGCCCGCATGGCGCCTTCCCAAGTCTGTTCCGGCCTCTGGCGGACTTGTTGGCGGATCGTTTTGAGATTGTGGGCAGTGAGTTCCGTTATGTACTCGCTCGCCGTGGTCGCCTTGGATTGAAACGGCATCACCACTGGGTGCCAGGCGGTCGCCTGCGGGGGTGCATAGAAGTACCAAATGTCCGCGTTGCCAAGCGAGTCGGCATGTGGGTTGCCAGCCTGAATGTCCTCGACTACGTCCCGGGCTAAATCCCATGTGTTGGGCTTGTCGCCGATCTCGGTAATGGTCAGCTCCGTCGACGTCGTATCACAAGAATGTTCGCCACGGTTCCCAACCACCAACGAGAGGAGATCGCCTGGCTTCACGACTACGGCCGTCAGGGTGTTCGCCTCCGCATCTGAAGGAAATGTCGCCACCCCGCCGCGGTCCATTGCCCCACAAGCCAGCACATTGCGCCCGGCCTCGTTATCATGGACGATCGACCATTCGATGCCGTTGCCGCCCGAGGGGTGCGCATGGGCTACCTTCGCGTGGATGTTCACTTTGCCGGCAATGGGGCTTCTCCAGCCAATCGCGATGTCGCAGCCCGGTCCTGGGTGCACGGCAATGCTATGCGGCGGCAGTTCGATGAGGCCATGCAGCAGCGTGCCGGATTCCACACCGGGATGCGCCAAGACACTGGGCGTCCCCGCGCTCCCCCAACCGTTGACGAATGTGGATCCGTCGCGGGCATCCATCTTGGTCCTAAGCAGATGATCAGGTGGAGCGATCCGATCCCCTCCTGAGGCAGCCGGTGTTTTCTGTATCGCCGAGGTCGATACAGGAATCGGGATCGAGCAAACAAAAAATCCGTACTCTGGTGCAAGGATCGGACCGGTTTCCAGGTCTATCGGCTGGAAGGAGAAACTGCCAGAACTGGTGCGGATGGTCACAATCGTTCGTGCCGGACCGCGAATCGCCGTTGTATAGAGGATCGGTACAATGAGGCCACGCCTCATTGTACCACCTCCAGCCGATTTCCAAGCGAGTGGACCGGTCATGGTCGTCCGGTTATCCCCAGGCAGCGGCTTGGCCGTGCCAAGCATGCCTAGCAAATACGAGGACTGGATCTCACCGTCAAAGGACAGGTTCTCTGTCCCCTTCTTGAAACCCCATTCCACGACAACCTCGGCGTACTTCCACAAGAGATTCTCTTCTCCGCTGACTTGCTGGCCATCCATCTCGCGCAAATTGGCCGGCGAGATTTGCGGTGGCGCTGCTCCGGGCGCCGCGCTGGCGGCCAGTAGTGACATAGAAGCGACGATCTTCAGTACGACAATCTTCGCATTGAATTCATGGAACCGTTTCTGCTTATTCATCCACGATTCTCCTTTGGTTTGCCTGGTTTTCCTGCCAAGAATTTGTCCTAGGAACCACGCTGCCAAACGCCGCCAAGGTGATACTGTTCGTGACATATCAACCAAATAGTCCAATAGTGTGGTCGATTGCCTTTCCAGGCTGTCGTCCATAACGATTACAAGTACAACGGCCTGGAAAGGCTGTTGTCCACCATTGAGCTTGGGTATTCGGACTGTTCAAGCTGGCGACTTCGGCTATAAAAGCTGACAGCCCAAAAGACCTGGCTCCAGTCCATTGGATCCCCGGAACTGATGAATTGCTGTGACCATGCAACCTATCGAGAATCTGAGGTGTTTGCTAGAGGGCGGAAATCCGGAGTGGATCCCGTTCTCGCTGGATGTGGGTGCGCTGAGCGGATTCAGCAAACCGATTGAGCGGACATTCCATGCCCGGACCGGCAGTTTTGATCATGCCGAGTATTTCAAGACCGATGTCCGCTGTTTCTCGCTCCCGCGCCGTTTCGGGGGGAACGACCCGGCGGGATTTGCCGGACCGGTCCCGGCAGGAACCGTATTCGACGAGTGGGGGATCGGCCACTGGGCCGGCCCGGAAGGGACAGTTGATAAGATGTTTTCGCCCCTGGCCTCGGCCCTAACGCCAGCCGATGTTAGAATGTTCCCATCACCGTGGATTGAAACCAATACAGACACCTCACCCATTACCCGGTGGCAGGCGGAAGGCTATCCGGTGTTTGGCTATGCCGGAAGCATCTACGAGTGGTCCTGGTGGATCCGCGGCATGGAACAATTCATGATGGACCTGGCCAGCGAGCCGGCAATGGCCGAGGCAATTGTTGCCAAGGTTGTGGCCCACACAACACAGCTGGCACTGGCGACGGCTGGAGTCGGAGTTGATATCCTCTGTTTCTACGATGATGCCGGCACGCAGCGCGGAATGCAGATTTCGCCCCAACTGTGGCGAAGGTATATCAAGCCGGCATGGCAGCAAGTGCTGGCGGCGGTTCGGCGCGAATACCCGGCCGTCAGATTCTTCCTGCACTCCTGCGGCAAGATAGATGCAATTGTGCCCGATGTCGTGGAACTCGGCTTCCACATGCTTCATCCAGTCCAACCAGAGTGCATGGACTTTGAAACCGTCTACCGCCAGTTCGGTGGCAAGATTGCCCTATGTGCCACGCTCGGGTCGCAGGAACTTCTCCCGTTCGGCACACCCGACGATGTGCGGTGTGCGGTCCGTCGTTTGGCGGCCGTAGCCGCGGATCGACGCTGCCTGCTGATGCCGTCCAACGTCATTCAGCCAGAAACACCCTGGGAAAACGTCCTCGCGTTCGCTGCGGAAGCGCACGCGCTACGGCATCGCCGTTGATACAATGTACATCCGCGCCTCAGACCTCTTATAGGGCAAAATGTGTTGTATTATGGAACATCAGGGCCGTTTACGGCCCTTCTCCGCCGCAGGCGGTATTCGGCCCGCCGTTTACGGCGGGTTATGCGGCTCTACCCGAAACAACCCCCCCGCCCCCTCCACGCCGCCGCCGGCAGCGGCGTGGAGGAGGCGGGGGGTAAAATAAAAAAGGCATGCATTTTGAATCCGTTCACCCGTGCTCAAGCACGGGC
>JAFGFZ010000108.1 GCA_016930815.1 Pirellulales bacterium
CTGCCGGAAACCAGTGGTCCAGGTGAAGTCGAGTTGAACATCTTTGCCATCGCTCGTCTTGATATGAGAATTCCATTCACCCGGCGGTGGCACCTCATAATCGAACGTGATCGTTCGGTCACTGACATTGCACACGAACATCTCCGCTTCGATTCGCGAGTTGTTCTTCCACAGCACGCGCCCTTGCGGCAGACGCATACCAACAATTAATCCTGATACATGATTGCCCCAATGGATTCGCAGGGCGGGGTCTTCTTCTACCGGCGGTTGCGAGTATGTTACCGCCGAGGGATCGCCCAGCATGAAATGGATTGGGGTTTTCCGGCCTATGCCGGTCGCGCTGTTTGGATCACCTTTATCTGGTTGCCAAAAAGCAGGCTGGGGATCAATATGATATTCTCCAGGCAACATACCTTGTGTGCTGAGGACAACGCGGTATTGGGGCTTTTCCAATATCGCGCCCGGTGCGATCACATGCTGATGCCGATTTTCCGAACTGCCAGAGATGTTCATGCTGATACGGCCGTCCGCGCCAAGCGTCGGATGCGTGGCATCGTACTGTTGCAGCACAACGGTTTGGGGCTCTTTCGTGGCATTTCTTAGTAGAAGTTGCACCACCACCGGATCGCCAGGCTGGAGCCTGTTCGTGGTTGAAATCAGTTTGGCCCCGACTTGCCAACCGCGACGCTCTTCATCCCAGACGATTTCCCCGGCGCCCGTGGTAGTCACGTCATCGGTTCGCAGCAGGCCGTCCGCCTCGTTCTGAGGGCCTTCTCGATCGGATACCGATATTTCCACCGTCCCCGATCGCAGCGCATCATCGCTATCTCCCGCACGCGTTGCAACAATCGCCGCGGTAGAAACAGCCAAGGCCAGCATAACCGCGACACCAAGCCGAGTCAGCCCGGGATTCGGCCCTGGCAACGGCATGCCCAGCACGTGGAGCACCCGATCATGCAACCGCGTCGACTTCTCCCCTTTCGCCGCTAGGGTAGCGGCGCCGCTGGCGCCGAGGCCAGCTGCCCGGAACCGGAGTTCAGACACGCGGATAAGCGACTCGGCATAGTCGCACGGCTCGCTTCCCCAGGCGATCGCCTGGTCGTCGCAGCAGTGCTCGCGCTCCACGCTGATCTTATGGCTCAACCACCAGACGGCCGGATGGAAGAACAACAGGGCCTCAACGATCCGCTGGAACAGGTTGACCACGTGGTCGTAGCGACGGATGTGGGCCAGTTCGTGCAGTAGGAGCGACTCGACTTGCCCTGTCGTCAGATTGCTCATGATAGCCACTGGCAGCAAGATTGCCGGTTTAACCACGCCAACCACCAGCGGCGTTGTGACGCGGGCTGAATAGGCCACGATGGGTACCGCGTTCAGGCGGACCTGATCGGCAACATGGGCTAAAATGTCTTGTACTCGCGTATCCTCAACCGGCGTGGCTGTGGCCCGCAAACGGTGGCCACCATAAACGCCCATCATCAACCGGAACGACATGGCAATCATCCCCAACAGGTACACGGCGACAATCCACTTGGAGGCGGACATCCACACGGATCCAGAGGTGGGCACGGCTCCTAAAGGTCCGTCTGCCGCGGCGGAAGTTTTGGAATCGGCCGGTCCTGCTGCCAGAGGCGCGTGCCAATCCACCGTCGTGTCGCCATGATCCTGGTTGGTTTCAGGGATGCCTGCCACGAAGGGCTTGGCGTCAACCGTTTGATTGCGCGGCATTGGAAAAACTGGAGCGGGATCTAGCGGCGCAAACACCCACAGGTTCAAGGGCAAGCAAGCCGAAATCATAAACAGGGCCGAGCAGTGCAGCATGTAACGGGCTTGCGCGGAACGGTTGTGCAATCCCTGGGCAACCATGGCTGCCAAGCCAGCAAACAGCGTTCCTTGCCAGAGTACATGCGCCAAGGATTCGGCAAGCCAAACAAACGTATGCGGCTCGGCTATCTCGTATAAGCTCATTTCGGACCTCCTCGTCGCTGGCGGTTAATAAGCCGTCGCAACGCTTGGTGTTCTTCGTCGCCGACATGTTCGGAATCAAGTAGATTCAACAATAGTGCTTCGGCCGATCCGTCGAAAACTCGGTCGAGCAGGTCACCGAGCATTCCCTGCGAAACCTCTCTCTGGGTGACTGCCGCCGTAAACAAATAAGCCCGACCTTGTTGGCTGCGATGCACGAGACGCTTGTCCGCCATGATGTTCAGCGTCGTGACGACCGAGGTTCGTGCGATATCACGACCCTGATCTTCGGCAAGCGCGTCCCGCACGTTCATGACGGAACTTTCGCCGTCACGCCAAAGGATTTTCAGGACTTGCAGTTCCAGTTCGGTGGGATACCGAGAAGGAGGGCGGGCCATGGGATCAACTCCTAGGGAATGTCGAATTACTTAGACAATAACGTCTATGGAATTCGACGTCAAGACCCTATGTTAATGAAAAAGCCCAAAGCGGGATTCCCGTCGAGTGCCAATTCGCGAGCAGCCAGCCGGACATTTCTATTATCTGGCTGAGTGTGTGCCCTGCTGCGGTGCCAGTTCGTGTCGATCGATAAGAGGCGGATCCGATGCATGCGGTGCCGGTGGGCGGAGTTGAAGGTTCCTGCTTCGTTTTCATCCATCTCCGTGGCTCTGTGAGATACTATTCTTAGATCGAACGAATAGCGTTTTATCATCTGCGGCGCAGCCGTGGGTCATAAAACGCTGTTGAACTGAACCGCAGAGCGGGAGTTGACTCCGCCTATTGGGGATTGTAATCCAACGTTAGCCCAAAAGGCAATGTAATTCTGCCTCGTGAAAGCTTGCCTTGGGGGAATTGTCTAGCCAGATCGGGTGTGGTAACGACTGGCTGGATGTGAAAATCCTTTTGGGCCGCCAGAAATATGGCGGATCCGCATGAAGCCGTCCGGCAAGATGTGCTTGAGAAAGCGGCCAATGAATTCGGTCGCCGGGAGGTGTGCCGTCTTCTGTCGGTCCCCATCGCGGCGATCCCGATAGAGAAACGACACCTGTCCGTTCGTCAGCGCGATCAGCCGATGATTATCGGGATCCGATAATTGGTACGCCCAGATGCGAGCGGATGCATGTTGCTAAAAGTCAATAGTCCCGAATGTCCGAAATGCGGATGCAACGCGACCTCTTTAATAGGGGCTGGCGAGCACTATGGTCGTCCCTGGGCCCGGTATGAATGCGGATACTGTGCTTACAAGTTCACGATCGGTGCGAATCCGGCGAAGGAGAAGCAGATCAATGGAGTGATTTATCGGCCTGTCCGGTATTGGGACCGATCAGTTAAACAGTACCAGTAACGATCAAGATCAGGGTGCCACTGATTTGGTGGTGTTCTTCCACGATCTCCTTCC
>JAFGFZ010000524.1 GCA_016930815.1 Pirellulales bacterium
CAATGCGAGCTCTGCGAGCATTGGCGCAACCCTGGGTTCCCGTTCCAACCCCAATGAAAACCCTGAAAGGGTGGCCCTAAAATAATGTCCGTTGAGGGCCACCCCGTTGGGGTTTTCTGGAATATTGCGATACCTATCCCAGGGTTGCGAGACGGGAGGGTACCGGCCGTCTCGCAACCCTGGGTAGGCTTAATCACGGCCGCATCATTTGGTGAGCACGAAATTCGCTTCGTTCTTGCCAGGCTTCACCTCCGCCGTCAGCCCGGACTTGTCCGGATCGCGATAACGATCTGGAATCGGGACATAGGCGGCGGCATTTCCAAATTGAATCGATACGGTTTCAATGGTGATGATCAGTTCCCCTAGAGGCGCGCTGGGTGTTGAATAACGGCCGTCTTCGATCATCGTATTATGGCGGATCTGGCGATTCTCTTTGGAGATCAGGCTCATGACACCGGCTGGCAGTGGGGCGTTGTCATACGTAACGGTTCCCGATAGCGTCGCCCGGTCCTCGCGGATGTATTCCTTCGGGCGACAACCCAACGTGACCGCCAGGAGGCCCAGCGCCATTAGCATGCAAAGGCCGTAAACATACGGTAAAGCAGGGCCGTCGTAGTGGATCTTTTTGGTCGCCATCAATTCTATCCGATCTTTTTTCATTGTTTGCTCCCAACGCGGCGAAAGCTGCAACCAAATTGATAGGGGGGTCTCTCCGAGATCCGCAGTACCACTCAGGAGAAGCCCGGCTTTTAGAAAAAGCCGGGCTTCTTCGCTGCCGCAATTCTTTTTGAGAACTTCAAAACATGCGCGCAAAGCGCGCCCATCTTACACACTAAGGCTCTATTTAGGGAGGCAGGTCCAGCCCGTCATCCCGCAAGAGATAATGCCGCCAGACCAGCGGGTCGACATCCCCTTGAATACTCTCCACGGTACCATCCAACAAGAGTGTCTCCATGGCTCCCGGATGGGCCGTCTGAGTTGTCAGAGGATTGCAGTCCTCGCCGCTCGGAGCAATTTGGGGAACGTCCAGGAGCCGGCCATCGTCATAGCCGCCATAGTTGGTATTCCATGCGAACACCGTATCGTATTGCGTTGGCGGTGTGCCAAGCCAGTGGGTTCGCCCGTGCGACCACCTGCCCGGTGTTGGGCAGATGGCATAGCGCTCGGCATAGCAGATCGTATGACTGAGGCCATCGACCATGTGCTTGAATTCAGGATGGGTAAACGGATTCGGCTGTTGCATATTCGCGGGTACCCTGGAACCTCTTGGATGCCACCAATGGTTGAAAACCTGGATATTCGCGACATAATTACCGCCGCCCCAGGAGGCACCATCCTCTTCCATGACCACAATACTTTCCGTGCCGGCTGTCAATTCGGACGGGCAGATATAAACCGAGGGTGGTTTGGTACCGTTATTCTGCAAATAGAAGCCGTTCATCGTCCAGCCGCGAGACTGCATATAGAGCGCCTCTTCTTCCAGGTAGGGTAGCAAGAAGTAATGGATTGAGCTCACGTTGGCCGGCGGTTCGGTGCTGAGCTGACTGGCTGGCGGCGGACTCGATACCTGAAGCTCATCATCCATCGGGAAATATCCGGCCGCCTGCGGCATGCATCCGTAGGCATCATGGATATGATGCAGCGCGATCCCAATCTGTTTCAGGTTGTTCTTGCACTGCGACCGGCGTGCCGCTTCCCGGGCGGCCTGCACGGCCGGTAATAAAAGCGAGACCAGGATCCCAATAATGGCAATCACGACCAATAACTCGACAAGCGTGAATCCCTTTGCCCGAGCCGTTTTCCGTTGGATTGACCAGAAGAACATAAAATCCACCTCGATAATGAGAGACATGAGGAATGTAGAACTGAAAGTGAATCAGGAAATGATCACCATCCCTTATCATACAGCATTTCTCGAAGATCTGCCAATCATTATAAATCTGGCCATGGAATCCGTGTAGTTAAGATCCATTCGCGCCCCCAAGTATCTTCCGAGCGGAATGCGCGATCGTTCGAGATGGTGCGCTGGGATGTCCACCTGCCAAATGGTAAACCACAGACTCCATTTGTCGGAATTCAATACGCCTCTGTCGCGATATCAAACAAGGTGATACCTCGAACCGGATGGCTTGGATCGTTTTAGCCCCTGGCGAAACGCATGCCAAACCATATGCGGGAATCGATCCAAAATCATGAAAAAAGTGAAAATAGTTGACCGACCGTTAGGACTAGTATAGATTGTAGATCTGAGCGGGTTTAACTACCCATTCTGGTAGGTAAGATTGCCTCGCGCCCTTGCTTTAGTTACGGGAGGTGTAACCAATGAAGTGGCAATATGGCCTGTGGATTTCTGTGACTTCCACCCTTCTTTCTCGTCTTAGGAGTGACGGCCCACAAACAATCACCAATGATTCCATTCGGTTCCATGTCGTGGACAGTTTTTGAAACGTGTGCAACATTCCTCGCCGACTATTCTCTCTACATACTATGACACAGAGGACAATGACTCATGAACAAACTATTACAACTTGCTCTTGTGTTGATGATGGTAGGCTTCATCCAGGCATTGCCAGTTCAAGCCCAATTTTACCTCTGCTGGGATCTTGCATCTGGTGAGGATTGGGCTAACGAGGCTTCGCTCTGGTTTGATCCGGATGGTTTCAACGGTGTCATCCCCTACTCCCCGGATTGGGCGATTCTGAAGACTCCCGGCCTGATGAAGATGGATAGCAGCCACATGATTAGTGCCGGGCGCCTCTACGTCGGCGAAGGGTACAACGAATTCCCGTATTATTTGACTGGTGCTGGCGAGGGGCATGTCCTGCAGACGAGTGGTGATTTCTGGTACGACGATTATCTTCTCCTCGGATACTGGTCCCCGGGAACGTCGACCTACACCATGGAAGGCGGCACGATCCTCCAGGTCAACCGGGATCCCAATGCGGGTGCCGGACAACTGCGTATTGGCGATCACGGTGACGCCACGATGACGGTTTCCAATGACGCGGGGATTGATGTCTATCGAGCGATCATGGCATATGGTACCGGCATGGGCACGACCGGAACGCTGATGATGAGTGGCGATTCAAGCCTGACTGTGCAGGATTATTTCAGGGTAGGACAGGGATCTTCAAGCGGTCTGATTACTGGTACCGCCAGCGCCACGATCGATCTCTATGATACCGCCACCATCACGGGCAACGGCTACACCGTGATAGGCATCTGGAACAATTCCCAAGGGATCGTGAATATGCACGACAGCAGCAGGCTCATTGTAGATACTGCAGCCAATGACCAACATCTGGTCGTCGGCGATTCCCAGTATTCTACTTCGATCAATCCTAGCCCAGGTGTGGGCATTCTTAACATCCACGACAACGCGACCGTCTTGGCCGATAATTTCCGAATTGGCAATAATAATACGGGCGATGGTACAGTCAACCTTTCCAGTACCACGGGTACGGCTCGTTTAACGGTCGGTCGAATCTATCATGGATATGTCGGATCGAAAGGCGTCCTGAACATCGACGATGGTGGCGTCTTGACTCAAACCACGAGCTATTGGCACATTGGCTACAATGCCATGAACGGCGCCCATGGCAACGGTATTGTGAACATGAACGGCGGCACAATCGACCGCACCTCGTCCACCAACTATATCGCCATCGGCTACCTCGCCGCCGACGGCACCTGGAACCACAACGGTGGCACGCTGCTGAACAACGACGCGGGCGTCATCATGGGCCGCGAAGATGGCTTCTATGGCAGCGGAGCCAACGCGACGGTAAATCTCAACGGCGGTATCTTCGAAAGTGGCTGGTTCCGGACCTATGCCATCTACTCGCTCGTACCCGATTCGGCCACGCTTAATCTCAACGGCGGCCTGCTCCGGGCAAAGGCCAGCGGTCTCTTCCTCGGTGATGGCGGACCGATTTCCGTCCTCAAGGCGGTTGTCCAATCGGGTGGCGCGGTGATCGACAGCAACGGCTTCAACCTTGGCGCAACGACCGGCCTGACCGACGGCGGGGGAGGTGGTGGATTGATCAAGCAGGGCGCGGGCATTCTGACACTTCGCGGCGCGAACACCTACACCGGCGCGACCAGCCTAACCGGCGGTGGCCTAACGGTCACGTCGACCGGATCGATCGCGACCAGCGATATCAAGATCGCCGATGGTACCAGCCTTAGCATCGCTAATCCCGCGGCGGTCGGGGCTTTGGGAACCCTCGCCTTGGGGAACGGCACGACGATGGAAATGGCCCTCACACCTACGGCCGCTGGTGCGAACGATATCCAAACCAACACCCTGAATCTGGGTGGCACCACGACACTTCGTATCGGTGCCCAAGGATCCACGTTGGATACGATCAGTCCTTATACGGTCATTACTCAGAGCGCCCTAGGGGGCATTGGCACGATCAATGCCATGAGCCTGGTCCGCGGGACTACGGCCGCGGCAATGGTAAATCCCACGAGCGTGACCGTCGCCATCACGGGTATTCCCTCAGCGGCAAAGCTCGAATGGTCCGGTATCGGCACGGACTGGGATGTGGTTGGAACGTCGAACTGGACGAACCCTCTCGGTATCATTCCCGATAAGTTCTATGAACTGGATAACGTGGCATTCAACAACATGGGTGCGGCAAATCCGAACGTGAACGTGGTTGGGCGGGTGCATGCGGATGCGATTGTCGAAAGTGGCACCACTGCCTACACATTCTTGGGTAGCGGCGAAATTATCGCGGACTCGCTCACGAAAAATGGGAGTGGGACCCTTACCGTCGATAATTCCGGCGGTTTCTCAATCACGGGCAATGTGGCCATCAACGGCAGCACACTGAGCATGGGCTCCAACAGCGGCGACAACACTTTTTCAGGTCCTGTTAGTCTTACCAACGGCGCGATACTCAGCCCCCAGCAATGGGCGACGTTGCGACTGACTGGGGTGGTTGCCGACGATGGTGTGACGGGACTCAACAAGACAGGTGCCGGAACGGTGGTTCTGGACAACCCGGCCAACACGTACACCGGCGTGACCAAGATCACCAACGGGGCCGTCGTCGCGAATACGTTGGCCAATGGTGGAGTCCCCAGCTCGATCGGTGCTTCCCCGGCGGCCGCCTCGAACCTGCGATTCTCCGGGCACGGGGCATTGCATTATATGGGCCCGTCCGTCACCACCAATCGCGGTTTCGGCATGGACGGCGACGGTTGGATCAACATCGAACGCCCGAATACCACCCTCACGATGACGGGTGGCGTCAGCGCCGGTGCAACTACAGGCCGGCTATTCAAAATCGGTGATGGAACACTCCAACTGACCTCGTCTGGTCTGAACACGATCGGCACGGAGTTGGTCATCTACGGCGGCGGGGTTATCCTCGATGGCCCCACGGGTACCGAGTTCACCACGACCGGTAGCTCCTTCATCGGGGACAACACCGACAATTACGGCAATCTCGTTATCAACAACGCGAAACTCACCGTCGGTTATCAATTCTTTGCGGGACTTGATGGTGCAAACGGCGATATCACACTCAACGGCACCGCACAGATCGTGGTGAACGACTACACCAACTTTGGAGGCAGTGGTGGCGATGTGACGCTCACGATGAATGATGATTCCCTGCTGAGCACGCGATACGGACGCATCGGTGGTATCAATCAAGGTGCGACGCCGGGAACGGTGGTCATTGAAATGAACGACAATGCAAAAATAGAGAGCGTTACCACCAGCGCTGGAGATGGTGCCTGGCTCAATATCGGTGAAAAATTCTATACAACGATGGTTACAATGAACGACAAAGCGTCGATCAGTTCATCTTCGCACTACGACCTCGGGTATGGTATCCAGACCGATTGTACCTTCGTCATGAACGGGCAGAGCAGCATGACGGCAGTCACGGCCATGCGGATCGGAGTCTACGGTCTGAATGCCAAAGGGAGCCTGACCATGAACGAGAGTTCAACGGTGACGTTAGGCAACGAACTGCGTGTCGGGGCTCATGCTGGATCTGCGACCGGCAGTCTGACGATGAACGGCAATTCGATCCTCTCGGCCGGATCGGATTTGTGGATCGGCTGGGACGGAAAGGCCGCCGAAACGCCCGCCTCCGGCACGGTGATTCTGAATGATTACGCCAGTCTCACGTTCGACACAAATGGAGGCGGAACTTGGGCGCATGTGGGCGATAACTTTGGAGAGGGAGAGCTCATCATTAATGACAACGCCAGCCTCTCCGGCACTAGCTCGCTTGCCATCGGCAACTGGGGAAATGGCCGCGGCACCCTGAAGATGACTGGCAACTCGAGTGTATCAGCTGTAGGGATCTTCATTGGAAACTTCTACAGCCAAGGCAACGGGATCGGCGAGGCATTCCTGTCCGGCAATGCCACGATGACCAGTCCCGGCAGCGATGTGGAGGTCGCCTGGGGTGGGACCGGTATCCTGCATATCGGTGACGGCACACCCGCCGACAACGTCGTTGTCACCGCGGGCACCGAAGTTCTCCTCGGATGGGGGACCGCCAGTGGCGACAGTGATGCGACGATTAATCTTAATGGCGGCGGCACTCTCGTGACGCCGCTCATTCGGACGGGTGAAAATAGCGGCGCACCCGCGCCACTTTCCTCCGTGCTGAATTTCAACGGCGGCACGCTGAAAGCATCGGCCGATAGCGCCGATTTTATATCCAACGCCGGCGGTTCCTTGGTCTTCCAGGTCAATGTGCAATCGCACGGTGCCGTCATCGACACCGATGGCCATGACATTGTGATCAATCCCCCATTGCTCGAGAGCGGTCCCGGCACCCTCGCCGGCGATTTCGACCTGGACGGTGACGTGGACGGTGCCGATTTTCTTGTGTGGCAACAGGGATTCGGCACCAGCTACGATACGGCAGATCTGGCCGACTGGAAAACCAATTTCGGCACAACCGGTGGTTCGTCCGCCAGTGGTGGTTTGACAAAGGTGGGAGCCGGGGTCTTGACCCTCAACGGTACGAATACTTACACCGGACTCACCACGGTCGCGGAGGGAACGCTGGGTGGTACCGGTTCAGTCGCGGGAGATGCCGTTGTCAATACGGGTGCCACGATCGGGCCCGGCCAGGGCATTGGGACATTCTCAATCGCTGGCGACCTGATGTTGGACGGGACGTTATTGGTTGAATACAGTGGCTCCACGATCGATTTGCTGACCGTTGGTGGAAATCTCGACCTGACCTCGGCCAGCCTCGACTTTTCCAACCTGGGAGCACTCACCAATCCGTCCTATACGTTCCTGACCTTCGCCGGATCGCGTACGAGTGAGTTTGGGACCGTTTCCAATCTCCCGGCCGGCTATTCCGTGACGTATGGCGCCAACAGCGTGATGCTTTCGACGACTGGAATGTCGATCGCCGTGCCCGAGCCGGCTTCCTGGACGATCACGATGATCGCCGTGATCTGTGTGGGATGCCTGCGGCGATGGAATTATTCTCGGTGATATAGAGTTTGAGAAAGTGAATCTCTGCGTTCTGAGTGAGCTCTGCGCTTCTTGAATTGAACGCAGAGCACGCAGAGAACGCGGCATGCCGCAGAGGAGCAGGCAGCGCAATACTCCAGAAAATCTCAGCGGGCAACGCCGTGAAGAATTTTTCTTTGGCGATTGACTCAGAATCGTGCATGATCCCGTCGCGCCATCTTGGATGTTACAATTTTGGGATCAATCATAGGCCGAAGGCCTTTTTCACCGTAGCCTGGGGTAGCACCCCAGGAAGAAGTTGAGGACGTTCACGTTGGTTTGGCCGAAGGCCATATTCAGTCCATTGCCTCGGACTGGTGTGAATATGGCCTTCGGCCAAAATGGATCCAAACCAACATATTCCTAGGGCGTTGCCGTAGGCTACGGTCATTTTGGCCTCCGGCCAAAATGGATTTAATTTCATACCAATCCTGGGGCATTGCCTTAGGCTACAGTCAATTTCGCCATGGGTGAACCATCTTCGGAACCGAAGATAACGGATCTCCAAATCAGCATCTCCTTCCATTTGTC
>JAFGFZ010000013.1 GCA_016930815.1 Pirellulales bacterium
GCCCGTTGTTTGCCAGTTGTCGCTATCACGTGGATCGCCGTCCTATCCCCAGCGATTGCTTGGGGGCAGTTTCGGATTCCGGAAGAAGCCCAAGATGCTTATGAGGCAGCCGAACAGTTATTTTCCGAACAGAAATATGACGAAGCCATCGGAAAATATACCGAGGCCATTCAGTTGACCCAGGAGAATTATCCCGAAGCTCTGCTTGGCCGGGGAAAGGCATTTGCAGCCATTAAAGATTACCAGAGCGCGCTTAGCGACCTGAAAAAAACAACGGACCTTGACGTCACCGGCCAGTTGCACGAAGTCTATAACGTCCGAGGTAGAATCTTCCTCGAGGCCGGCGCGCCGAGCGAAGCCTTAAATGATTTCAATAAGGCGGTTGAGTCCGACCGCATGAATCCGGAGTATCTTGGCAACCAGGGGCGCGCCATGGCCCAACTCGGCATGGCTCAACAGGCTTTGACAGTCCTCGATCGGGCAATCGAGCGGTATGAAGCCACTCCCGATCTGGCCGTGCCCTCGGAGGTCTACGTGGCGCGGGGTCAAGCATACATGGCATTCCAAGACTACCCGAAAGCATTCGATGCAATGAACAAGGCAGTCGAAGTGGATCCCAAAAACTACAAAACATATTACGTTTATGGCGTCTTTCAGATGCAGGCGATGGAACACGAAGCGGCAGTGGATTCCTTCATGAAAGCGGCAGAGTTCTATGCTCCAGAGCGACCAACGGATCCGCCGTATGTTGAACCCTATCTTGGCGCATCATTGGCATACATTGAAATTGGGAAGGAGGCCACTTCTGAGGACGAGAAAGTTGCCGCTTATGAAGCAGCAATCGCGGAATGCGACAAGGCCATCGAAAAGACCCAAGAAACGCAGCGGGAACGGCCATTCGCGCTCTTCAATCGGGGTGTCGCCCTCCGACTCCTCGGCCGATATGGTGACGCGATCAAAGCCTTCACCGAAACGATGCAACTGAGTCCGGATTTTGGGGAGGCTTATTTCCGCCGCGGTATTGTATGGCATAACCTCGAAGAGTACGGCTTGGCAATCGGTGACTTCGAACAGGCATCCACCATCAATTACGAAGATGTCCGATCCTACCTGTGGCTTGGTTTCGCCCACGCTGCCAAAGAAAATTACATCGAGGCCATCAATGCCTATAGCAAAGCGATCCATCAAGATCCACGCTACGCACCTGCCTATACAAATCGTGGCCTGGCCTATGTGATGATCGAGGACTTCGAAAAGGCAATTGATAATTTCAATGGTGCCATCCGCCTGGAGCCAATGGAGCCAATGCATTACTATCGACGCGGCGCGGCCCAGATGATGTTCGATCAGTTTGAGGATGCCGTTATCTCATTCTCGGTAGCCATCGAATTCGCACCGGACTTTGTCGATGCCTTCCAGATGCTCGCCGAATGCCATGAACAACTCGGAAACACCGAACTCGCCGAGGACGCTCGAAAAAAGGTCGACGAGCTCAAAGCATCCAAATCGAAAACTACCGAAACCGAGAAAACCGACGAGTCCGAGTCGGATCCCGTCACATCCGAGCAGTAACTGTCCCGGCAGGCCAGACCCCTTCTCACGAGGATTCATCCTCCTATACTGGAGTTGGATCCGTTCCATGCGTGCTCCGCCTCGATTTCCGGAGTACGCATTCGTGATTGCCCCGCAGCCCTGGTCAAAGGAAGGCCCGTGTGAACCAGCCGACTGTGTCGTTTCTTGCCCGCCACGAGTTCCTCATCCGGCGTCTCCACTCCCTCACCGGAATCGTGCCGATCGGAGTCTTCCTGTGCATCCACCTGGCCGTCAATGCCAGCGTGATCGAGGATGTGACGGCATTCCAGAAGGCCGTTTATCAAATCCACAGTCTGGGCGGACTGCTGCCCTTTGTCGAATGGGCATTGATCTTCCTTCCAATCCTGTTCCATGGCATCCTTGGAGTCCTGATTCTGCTTGGCGGCAGCTCGAATACGGGCGACTACCCATATGCCGAAAACTATCGCTACTTGCTCCAGCGGGCAACCGGGCTGATCGCCGGGCTCTTTATTCTCTGGCACGTCTTCCACATGCACGGCTGGTTCCATTTTCGGTGGTGGATTGATGGTATCGCGGCACCTCTGGGCGGTGCCTTATTCCGCCCATTCCATGCCGCTTCAACCGCCGGCGCGGCACTCCAGAATGGTTACGTGACCACCCTATATCTGATTGGTATCCTCGCATCTGTTTTCCACCTGGCCAATGGTCTCTGGACAGCCGGAATCACCTGGGGGATTTGGACAAGCCCCAACGCCCAAAAAAAGATATGGCGGTTCTGTGCCGCCTTCGGGATCATCCTGGCGGCAATCGGTACCAGTGCCCTATTCGGTATGCGTCATGCCGGGAAATCTGAGACCTTCGAAACAATCCAAGGAATCGAAAATAGAATGTATGAAATACGCGTGGAACTCGGCGATATCCGATCCAGTGAAGACAAGAGGAGTTAAGAGCCTATTCCAAAATGAAACCACCAACTTCCCTCGCCCTACTTGTGAAAAGAAGGATAGGGGGTAAGGGGCTTTCGGATAGGCTTTCCAGTTTGTCATTCGCCCTTTTCCACCATTGCCTCATTTTTCCCTCTTGATCCCATGTTTCAACAACGCGTTCTCATCGTCGGTGGCGGGCTGGCCGGACTAGCCGCATCCATGAAACTTGCCGAACTTGGCGTCCAAACCTCCGTGATGAGTCTGACACCGGTCAAGCGATCGCATAGCGTCTGCGCGCAAGGCGGGATCAACAGTGTCAACGAGTTGACCCGCCAGGAGGGAGACAGCGAATGGCTCCACCTGGATGACACGGTCTACGGTGGCGACTTCCTGCAGCACCAGCCCCCGGTCAAGGAGATGGTGGACTGGGGACCCCGGATTATCGACTTGATGGACCGGCTCGGTGTGCCATTCAACCGGACTCCGGAAGGTTTCCGTGACCAGAGGCGGTTTGGCGGGACACTCCATAAGCGGACCGCCTTCGCTGGCGCAACGACTGGCCAGCAGCTACTTTATGCCCTGGACGAGCAAGTCCGCCGCTGGCAAAGTGCCGGGCGAATCGCGATGGTTGAAGGCTGGGACTTTCTCGGCCCCATCCTCGATGACCAAGGCCGCTGCCGCGGTGCAGTTGCCCAAAACCTCATTACGATGGAAATCCGGCCCTTCCCCGCCGATGTCGTCGTTCTGGCAACGGGTGGGTGTGGGCTGATTTTTGGCAGGAGTACGATGTCGATGGCCTCCACCGGCAGCGCGGCCAGCCGTGCCGTCCAGGCCGGTGCCCGCTATGCCAATGGTGAATTCATCCAGGTCCACCCAACCGCCATTCCCGGCGCCGATAAGCTCCGGCTGATGAGCGAATCGGCCCGCGGTGAGGGGGGTCGCGTCTGGGTGCCACGAACTCCACAAGATCCACGCCCTCCGCGGGATATCCCCGAAAACGAACGCTATTATTTCCTCGAAGAACGATACCCGACCTATGGGAACCTGGTCCCGCGGGATATCGCGACGCGCGAGATTTTTGATATCTGCGTGAACGATGGCCTCTCGGTCGATCCGGAAAAGCCCTGTGTCTATCTCGATTTGACTCACATCCCGCGGGACGAACTGGATCGGAAGCTGGGCGGAATTCTCAGAATCTATGAAAAATTTCAGGGCGTCGATCCGCGGGAAGTCCCGATGAAAATTTTCCCCGCCGTCCATTATTCGATGGGTGGCTTGTGGGTCGATTACGAGAGGTCGGCAAGTGGCGGGCTGGCCAAGGGATCACCAAAAACACACCAGACGAATATCCCGGGCCTCTACGCCATCGGGGAATGCGATTACCATTACCACGGCGCCAACCGGCTCGGTGCCAATTCCCTGCTCTCATGCATCTTTAGTGGCCTCTTTGTCGCACCGGGTATCCAATCGATGCTTGGTTCGCTCTCCGATTCGGCCAGCGACGCCAAGTACGATCCCTTGATGCAATCCGCCCAGGCGGATCACCAGAAATCGCACGACAAATGGCTCCAACGGGACATTGGGGGTGATAACCCTTATCTGATTCATCTCGAACTGGGCCAGATCATGACCAGCGCGGCGACCGTGGTCCGCCACAATCGAACGATTACCGAGGCAATCGAGAAGGTCAACGAATTGGCCGAGCGGGCCAAGAAGTGTTCCCTCTCGGATCGAGGGAATTGGACGAACCAGAACGTCATTTTCACGAAGGCCCTGATCGACATGTTCCCGCTGGCAAAGGCGATCCTTCACGGCGCCCTTGCCCGCGATGAATGCCGGGGAGCCCACTACAAACCGGAATTTGATATGCCGGGTATCGAATCCGATGATCCGGCCGAACGCCACCGCCAAGCAGAAGAATGGTGCACCAAGTTCGAAGAAAAGAACAAGAAATGGCTCAAGACAACCATTGCCGTCCTCGATGGAAAAGGTGAGCCGTCTCTTGGCTACGAAGAGGTCGACATATCCCTGATCCCGCCGCGGCCCCGATTATACGGCTTGGTCGGCGCGGAAATCATTGAGGAAGTCTGGAAAGAGCAGCACGCACATTAAAAATTGGACCAATGGAAACTAACTATGACGACCAGCGGAAAACCGGCATCGTTTGAAGTTCGAATTCTTCGCCAGGACGCCCCTGGTGAGCCAAGCCGTTGGGAACGATTTCGCGTCCCTTACGAAACCGACATGAACGTGATCAGCGTCCTGCAAAAAATCGCCGCGAATCCCCGAACCATCGACGGCCGCGACGTGGCGCCCGTGGCATGGGAATCCAACTGTCTGGAGGAGGTCTGCGGGGCCTGCACGATGGTCATCAACGGCCGTGTCCGCCAAGCATGCAGCGCCCTCGTGGACCAGTTGCTGGCCGATCGGCCTGGCGAGATCGAACTGCGACCGATGAGCAAATTCCCGGTCTACCGGGATCTTGTTGTCGACCGGCAGCGGCTCTTCCGATCTCTTGTGCGTGTCCGCGCATGGCTGCCAATCGATGATTACTCGGACCGTGGCCCCGGCCCGCGCCAATCCCAGGCCGAACAGGAACAGGCCTATCCGCTCACCGAATGTATGAGTTGCGGCTGCTGCCTCGAGGCATGCCCGCAGTTTCAGAAAGTCGATCTATCCGAATATGGGGAAGGGACTTCCGACGAGCAACGGAATGCGGCCTTCGATCGGAGCTTCCTGGGCGCCCATGCCATCAGCCAAGCCATGCTCTTCAATGGCCACCCCATCGGGAAAACCAGCGCGGCCGAACGGCTCGACGCCTTAATGGCCGAAGGAGGCATCCAGGTCTGCGGCAACGCCCAGAACTGTGTCGCCGTCTGCCCGAAGGAAATTCCCCTCACCACCTCCATCGCTCGCGCCGGCCGAGCAACAACGATCCACACGATTAAAAAGTTCTTTGATCATTAGTTATTGATTCAGCATATAGACGATGACATTGAGCCCGATTCTTGCGGCATCGTCACGGGTGTAGCCTCGGCACTGGAGGGAATCATGTTTTTCGAGGGCGCAGCTGATGTCATAGGGAGAAAACAGGACTGCCCAGCGTCCATCGATTGAGATACCCTCCAGTTCCGGCGCGACGCGTCGATTGCGGGCAGCCAGGGGTTCGTCCGAGGACGCCTCCTTCGGATCGCGGCGCGTCACTTGCCGGATATCATAGCCACCATATTCGGTCGTGAAGATCTTGTCATCGGCCGGGATGCGGGCGATCGCCGTTTCGGGAAAGATTTCGCGAATCTCGCGGCGGAACGCATCGGCGAATGGCTGGCTCGCACAGATGGAATCGGCGAGCAGGGTTCCACCCCGTTCAAAAAATTGCCGCAGGGCCTTCCGTTCGGCCGGCGTGAACCGGAAATTGTGCCGGCCGTGCATGAAGAGCAGGTGACAGTCCCGCAGATTCTCTTCCGTCGCCGTGATCAGGTGGTCTTCCTCGCGGATTCGGAGCCGCATTTCGCCCTGCGACGCCACGCGGGCCAGGTTTGCCAGGGCGCCTGGCGCGTCATTGCAGCCACCCCCATGTTGCAACTTGGCAATTTGGATGACACCCCGAAGTCCCATGTTGTGCGAATTGGATGGATCGGCGGCCCGTTCGAAGTTCTGTTCCTTGTGCCGCGGCTCCCGGTTTGTTGCATAAGTCAGGACATTCAGTCCGACCGTAAGGCCATCCTCGATCTTTTGGCGGATCGCCGGTGGGTGATCGGTCTTGCGGCCGAGTTGGTACAGTTCCCAATAACATGACAGGTCGGTCTCGGAATAAACAAGGCACGTCCGGCAACCGTATTCGACGGCCCACAGCTTGCCAATATAGGGTGAATCTGGATGCACTAGTTTTTCGGCCCGCCAGATTGGGTGTTCCGGTTCGATCTGGCGGAGTTGATATTCCTTTTCGGGAAAGATCCGACTCATGAGCCGGCGGAAACCCTGGTCAAATTGCCGGCCGTCGCGGCAGCATGCCTCGGCGAATACAAATCCGCCCCGGTCAATATAGTCGCGGAGTTTCTGTTCTTGGTGATCTAGGTCGGGATCCAAACTCCCGCTGATGAAAAGGACCGGAGCTTGGAGCAGGTCTTCGACGGAGGCTGCGGTTGGATCATAGATCTGCCAAGATAAATCAATATCCCATGCCCGTTCGGTGTAAGCGGTCAGGTTGGCGACATCACTGCGGTGATTATTCCAATCATCGTCCGGGCCATGGATCAGTTTGGCCAGAACGACGGGCCGCCGGCCTTTTGACAAGAAGAGCAATGCCATGGCGGTCGCAATTTCGGATCGCCTTTCGATGCCCGATCCGGTCCACGCCTCGTCGAATGGCGATTTCGCTTTCAGGACGAGGTAATCGGCGCCTTCACGATACCAGTCATGATCGCCGATAAATCGCTGGCCTGTTAATCGGCCAACTCGTTCGAGGCCGTAGAGGTAATAGTAAAGCCAAGAGCTCGATGGCCTGACGCGAGGATTTCCTTGAACAGAGAAGTTGTTTCCGAGCCACCGGATACCCCGTTCAACACTGTCGTTTTCCCGTTGCGGACCGCAACATTCCACGCGCCCATTTTCCACGCGCGCATCGCCGGCGGTTGTCTTTCCAGAAGTGATGACCAACGCTCCAATGCCAGCACAAGTCCGGCTGCCGGTGGAACTTTGATCCAGGAGATTATACCCCCATGAACCATCCTCTTTCTGCATCCGGATCCAATATTCGTTCGCACGAATCCACGTTTGCTCATTGACCTGGATACCAGCCCGCTCCGCCTCATGCAAGGCGAGGACGGCGAACTGCGAGTTGCTATTATCGCCGGTCGTGCTGTTTGGATCATAACCCCAGGCACCGATATATTTCGCGTTATCCCCATCGGCATTTTTAATCTGCAGCGATTCGAGGGACCGGACATTCCGTTCGATCAGCACTAGGTCCCGATTCGGCTCGGCCGCGCAGAAAACCATCGTTTGCAGCGCCAGGACATAGGTTTTTTTCGATTGAAGACTGCGCAGATAGGTCAGGGCCTTCTCAACAACCGGATCACTCGGCGGAACGCCCGAATTGAGCAGGGCGAGAGTGCAGAGCGCGGTTGTCCCGCCTTCGAATTGCAGCATCACATCAGCCCAAGTCCCATTTCTCGACTGCTGCCGCTTCAAGAAGGCCACGCCACGATCAATGGCCTGCACAACCAACTCAGGCGTGATTTCGTCGGTGGCGGCAAGGCCACAAGTGTCGCCAAATGGCACAATTGATACGACAATCGCAAATGCTAGTAACTTGATTCGGCTCATGGCAGGAGCGGCGCCTTAAATGTGCGTTGGCGGTTTCGTTTATTGTAGATTTTGAGGGTGCAAGCAACAACCTGAATTCCAATCGACCAATTGTCGCAAGAGCAACCGACCGATAAAATGCCATCACTGCGAAACCGCAGAACCGATCTTGATTGTCAGATTTTCGAATTCGACCTTGAACAAGGATGCTTTCGTGGCCAATAAACCCCGTAATCTTGGTGATATTCTTCAGGAATTTCATGAACATCGTGGCGTGATGCAGAAGGAGTTCCAGAAGATGATCATTGGTCAGGATGAAGTGATCGAGCAGCTCTTCGCCGCGATCTTTACGCGAGGTCATTGCCTGCTCGAGGGTGTGCCCGGACTGGCGAAGACACTCATGGTCAGCACCCTCGCGCAGATTCTCGATCTTGCTTTCCGGAGGATTCAATTCACGCCCGATTTGATGCCATCCGACATCACGGGCACGAACGTCTTGGAAGAGGACGAACACGGCCGCCGAAACTTTCGATTTGTTGAGGGGCCGGTATTTTCTAATATTCTGCTCGCCGACGAAATCAACCGCACGCCACCCAAAACCCAAGCGGCCCTGTTGCAGGCGATGCAAGAGCGCGAGGTCTCCGTTGGCCAAACAACCTATCCGCTACCGAATCCTTTCTTCACGATTGCCACGCAGAATCCAATTGAGCAGGAAGGAACTTATCCCCTGCCAGAGGCCCAGTTGGACCGGTTCATGTTCAATATCAAGGTCGATTATCCATCGCGGGGCGAGGAGGAACAGATCCTCGCGGCCACAACGCGGCAAGAGCAGCCAGAGTTGGGCAAGGTCCTTTCCGCAAAAGCAATCCTCAATTTACAGAAGCTGGTCACATCGGTTGCCGTGAGCGAGTATGTTATTAAATACGTTGCCTCGATTGTCCGGGCAACGCGGCCGCGCGACGAAACGGCACCGGAATTCGTCCGGGAAATGATTGA